>NZ_JBCLNH010000007.1:0-142112 GCF_039062665.1 Clostridium sp. 2218st1_F5_2218SCRN_220325
GTTTTTTAACTTTACATATAATTATAATAAACAAATATAATAAATAAAAATATATATATGTTTTGAAAGTCTATAAAATTTAAATTAATTTAAATTAAGGCTTTTTGTAAATTTTCTATCAAAAAGGGGAATGACTTATCATGAGAAAGAAAAAGAAATCTTGTGGGTGCAATAATCAGGGGAATGTTTACAGCAGCAAAAATATGAATTATTGCCCAAAAAAGGAAGATGCATACGAAGATAAATGTAATTGTACTAAACCAACAACTGAATATACTCCAAAAAGCTGTATTCCTGATAAATCAGTAAATGCAATAGATAGCTGTAAACCAACTAAATGTAAACCAAAAATAAAAGAATATACTTGTCCATGTGAAGAATGTGAAATCAAATGTGAAGATAAATGTGCAGACTTAGCACAAAGAGCAGAAGAATTATTCAATAAAGCTGTAAAATATGAAGATAAAGCTATGTGCGCACTTAAAGATGCAAAAGCACTAGAACAAAATGCAAAGAATTTATCTCAAAAATCATGCAACTTAATGCAAAATGCAAAAGATGCAGATAAAGGAGCAAAAAATGCAAATTGTACAGCTCAAGAATTATTAAATAAAGCAGAAGAATTATGTTGTAAAGCTAAATGTCTTTATAAAGAAGCAAAAGATTTAGAACAAGAAGCAGCAGAAAATTGTCAAAATGCAAAATGTGCTTATGAAAAAGCTGAAAACTACAACGCACAAGCAAAATATTTATACAACCAAACGCTAAAATATGAACAAAAAACTTTAGAATGTTACAAAAATGCTGAAGAAAAAATAAAAGAAATGGAAAGTAAATCTAAAAAATGTGAAGACCTAATAAATAAATGTAACACTAAATTAAATAACTGCATGAATAGTTGTGTAAATCCTGAACAAACTAAAAATTCATGTGGATGCAATACAGGAAGCAAACAACAAATGAATAGCTGTAATTATCAACCTCAAGTAGAATCTAATAGCTGTGGATGCCAAACTCAAAAAGACACATGTGAATACTCTGTATATGATTATAGCAACTATGGATGCCAAGACAACAATGATGAAATAATACAGGTAGCTCCAGAACAACAAGATTGTGGATATCAAAATACTTGTGGTTGTATGAATGACTGTGGATATCAATATAGCTATGTAAACCCAATGTATGATATGACTCCAATGCAATATATGGGAAATATGTCAAATCAATATATGACAATGGACACTCCATATATAACGACATCAGACGATTTAGACAATATGAATGATATGTGGAACAATTACTATATGTATATCCAAAAGATGATTCAATCAATGGGTAAATAAAAAACTATAAAATATATCGAGATTATAAATATCTAGTTTAAAATTAGATTATTATTTTAGATATAATGAAAAAGGGGAGGATTTTATCCTCCCTTAAGTAATTAAAAGTGTATTTGGGTTATACTAACCCTCTATTTTAATATTATTTTTAGGCAATTCAACTGTAAAGGATGAACCTTCACCTAATAAACTTTTGACTCTTATTGTACCGCTGCATAAATCGACGATACGTTTTACAAGAGGAAGTCCTAAACCATTACCATTACTTGAATGTGATCTATCTTCTTGATAGAATTTATCAAATATATGATTTAAGCTTTCAGGTTTCATTCCTATACCATTATCTGTGATTTTTACTGTAGCAGTATCTTCAGTATCCATAAGTTGTATAGAAATCTTCCCATTTTCTTTAGTAAATTTTATAGCATTTGAAAGAAGATTTAACCAAACTTGTTGTAGTAATTCTTCATTGCTATAAATCTGAACTTTATCTAAATCTATATCTAAATCTATGTTTTTTTCTGATAAGTCTCTCTGTAAAATAAGTATAGAATGTCTCAGTTGCTCATCAAGATAAAATGATGTTTTATCTGTAATTATTCCCTGTGTTTCAAGTTTAGTAAGTTTTAATATATTGCTAGTTAAATTAGATATTCTAGATGTCTCACTGATAATGATATCTAGATATTCATTTTTATCTTCTTTTGAAAGAGTATCGTCTTTTAATAAATTAGAAAACCCCTGTATAGTTGATATTGGAGTTTTAATTTCATGAGATACGTTGTTTATAAAATCATTTCTAAGTGTTTCTATACTATTTAATTCTCTAACCATAGAGTTAAATTTCGCAGTTAATGACCCCATTTCAAAATCATTTGGAATAGGAAGTTGTATTTTAAAATTACCTTTAGAAACTTCACCAGTTGCATAATTTAAATTTCTGATAGGCATTAAAATTTTCTTACTTAATACGGTAATTATAATTGACATAAATAATAAAGTAGAAGAAATTGATAATACACTATTTATCATTGTATAGAAAAATAAATTATTCTTTGGAGTAGTAGATATAACTACATACTTATCTTCGATTTTTACAATTGTTGTGACTGAATGTAGTAATGGTTTTTCAGAATATATTATATCATTGTCTTTAGTTATATTTTTATAATTTGAAATATCATTAACTACTTTTAATTCGTATTCATTGCTAAAATCAATAGAAATTATTTTCTCAAGTGGAAAATCTGTTTCTTGGTGTAACAACAAAATATTTTCTGCTATTTTTGTTTGATTTTGTTTTATATTGTTTTCTAAACTGCTGCCATAAAAGAAAAAAGACAGTAAAAATGAAAAACAGCCAGCAAATGTTGCTATAAAAATTATAAATAAGATAAGTCTGGTCTGTAAGTTTCTTATCATGAATGTATCACCGCTTTATATCCAAGTCCTCTGACAGTAATTATTTCAAAATCTTTAGAATCTCTGTAGCGTTCTCTAATTCTTTTAATATGTACATCTACAGTTCTTTCATCTGCCATACTTTCCATTCCCCAAATTTCATCTAATAGTTGTCTACGAGTGAATATAGTATCTGGAGATGAAACTAATTTAAATAAAAGATAAAATTCTTTTTTCGGTAAAGTATTACATTCGCCATTATAAGTAACTGATAAGGAATTATAATCTAGGATTGTACTTCCAACAGTTATTTTATGATCATTTACAATTTTTGAACGTCTAAGTATAGCGCCTATTCGTAAAATAAGCTCTTCAAAGTCTATAGGTTTTACCATATAATCATCAGCACCTATAGAAAATCCTTTTTTCTTATCTTCTAATTCTTCTTTAGCCGTTACTATTATTATAGGAATTTCACAATGAGCTTCCCTCAGCGTCTCTGTAAATTCGTACCCATCCATATTAGGCATCATTATATCGCATATTATTAAATCAATATGTGTACTATCTAATACATCAAGACCAACTTCGCCATCTTCAGCTTCAAAAGTTGAGTATCCATTTTGTTTTAGAGTAGCACAAATAAGTTTTCTCATATTTTTGTTATCTTCAATCACTAATATATTAAACATTTAAAACACCTCAAAAATTTTTTATATATCAAGTATAAATTTATATTAACTAAATTATACTATAAAATTATAAATAAGAAATATGAACTTAATGTAAAATTTAATAAAAGATTAATAATTCATATATTATTAACATAATACTCTTATAATAATTAATAAAATATATTAAAATAGTATTATGTCTAAGATTGTTGAAGCATATATATTTAGGAGGCATTATGTTACAACTAAAAAATATTTATAAAAGTTACATAACAGGAGGAAGCAGACAGATTGCTTTAGATGGAATAAATTTAAAGTTTAGAGAAAGTGAATTTGTAACAATACTAGGAGCTAGTGGCTCAGGAAAAACAACACTTCTAAATATAATTGGAGGATTAGAACATTTTGATAAAGGGGATCTAATTATAAATGGGAAATCTACAAAAGAATTTACAGATTCTAATTGGGATTCATATAGAAATACTACAGTAGGTTTTATATTTAAAAATTACAACCTCATACCTCACCTGAGTATATTAGAAAATGTAAAGATGGCAGTATCATTAAGCGATTTATCTAAACAAGAAATCCAAGAAAAATCTATAGAAGCATTAAATAAAGTAGGAATTAAGGACTATATGAAAAAGACATCAGAGTATCTTTCTAAAGACGAGATGCAAAGGGTTGCAATAGCTAGAGCACTTGTAAATGACCCTAAAATAATCCTTGCAGATGAGCCTACTGGAAACTTAGATAGTAGATGTAGCATGGAGATAATGGATTTAATAAAAGATGTTTTTAAAGATAAATTAGTTATTATGGTAACACAAAACCCTCACATATCACAAAAGTATGCAAATAGAATAATTACTGTTAGAGACGGAGAAGTAATAGAAGATACAAACTCTTTAAAAGATGAATTGCATCAAAAGCCAATTAAGCTAAATAAAACAAAGTTAAAAATCTCTACAGGAATTAGGTTGGCAATAAGAGATATTTCAAATAAAAAACTCAGAACATTCTTTTATATATTAATTTCAAGTATAGGTATTATGGGGATTGCATTAATAGTAGCACTAATTGAAGGTTTTAATGAAAAGATAAATAATTATGAAAATGATTCGTTGGCAAACTATCCTATAGTTATAGATAAAGTATATAATAATTCTTATATTTATAAAACAGACTCAGATAAACAAGATACAGAGAATATAGACGATTTAAAATCACATAAAGATGAAAACGTAATTTATCCATATGATTCAGACGAAGATGACTCAAAACATAAAAATCAAATAACTCAAAAATATATACAATATATAAAAAATATGGACAAGAGTTTATTCTCTGCGATATCTTATGAAAGCCAAGTTAATATGAATATACTAAAAAAAGATGAGGATGGAAAGATATCGATTTTAGATACCTCATCTATTAATTTATCATCTTATCCAAAAGATTATGGAGATGGAACATATCTAGAACAAAATTATGATTTATTGTATGGATATTATCCGACAAATCAAAATGAAGTTGTACTAGTTGTAGATGAATATAATCGATTAGACACTGAGATTTTAAATGCCCTTGGTGTAAATTATAACAATAATAAAAAAATAGAATTTGATGAATTAATCGGTAAAGAATATAAAATTATTTTAAATAATGAATTTTATAAGAAAAACAATAATTATTTTTATATAGATAGCAGTGAAGAGAATTTAGACGAATTATATAATTCAAAAAAAGCTATAACTATAAGCATAACTGGGATACTTAGAGCAAAGAAAAGCAACAACTTATATGATTTGCCACAAGGAATATCTTATAGCAATGAGCTTTGCAATTACTATATTGAAAACTGTATAAAATCAGATATAGTAAAAGTACAAGAAAATTCAGATTACAATGTTATAACTGGTCAAAAATTCAAAAATAGCAACGTTAATGAAGGCGTAGTTACTAAAATATCTGGAGTAAATATATTAAATAATATAAATCAATCCGTAACAAAAAATCAAATGTTGAGTTCGCTTGGAGCATCGTTTTTACCTTCATCAATAACTATTTATCCAAAAGACTTTGAAAGTAAGAGTGATATAATAGAGTATTTAGATAATTACAACAAAGATAAACCTAAAGATGAAAAAGTATTATATAAAGATACTTCAACTCCTATAAATAAATTATCTACAAGTATTATGAGGGCAATAACAATAGTCTTGATAGTTTTTGGAAGTTTAGTATTTTTAATATCTCTAATAACTATATTTGTACTGACTTATGCATCAACTCTTGAGCGAAAAAGAGAAGTTAGCATATTGAGAGTATTAGGAAGTAAAAAAAGAGATATTATAAGATTATTTAATATAGAAAATATCATAATAGGATTATTATCTGGAGTTTTTGGCGTATTTATGGCGTATGTATTTATAATGCCTATGAATTTTATATTAGAGAGAATTATAGATTTACCAAACATAGCAGTATTAAAAATAGAAAATACGTTGATTTTAATCGTAATAAGTATATTAATAACTCTTATTGGAGGTTTTATTCCTGCGAAAATAGCATCTAGAAAAGATCCTGTTGAATTTTTAAAGAAAGTATAAATAAAACGGCTGTAATTAGTTTACAGTCGTTTTTTAATCTATATCATCTATAATACTAAACGCTTCTATTAATCTATTTAAATATATAGAAGAAGGAAGTCTAAATCTAATAGAATTTTTGTTAAGTGAGTTAAATGAGCTACAAGAGATTACACTTATTTTTAACTTTGAAAATTCCTTTTGTAAATCGATATCTTTATTTTTGTGAGTCACAAGCATTATAGAAGTTGTTTGTCCTGTTTCTGATATACTTAGATTTTTATAATTTTTTATGAGTTTTTCTTTTATTTTTTTATTGGAATTTTGCATTTTAAGCAAAAATTCATAGTCAAATATAACTTTTGATGAAATATATCTAGTTATAGAACCCATTTCATAAGGTGTATGGACGTTATTCATTATATTAGTTAAGTTTTTATTTTGAATAGAATAACCACCTCTAAGCCCAGCTAAACCATAAGCTTTAGAAAATGTTTTTGAAACGACTAAGTTCTCGTATTTATAAATTAAATTTATAGCTGAATTTTTAGGATTCATATAATCTCCATAAGCTTCATCTATCAATACAACTATATTTTTTGTATAAGCCAAATCTACAATCTTTTTTATATCATCTAAGTTTATTATCTGTCCTGTGGGATTGTTTGGGTTGTCTATATAAATTAATTTTAAATCGTCGTTTATTAAATCTAAAAACTCATCTACAATAAATTTGTAATTATTTTTAGGGTTTAACTTATAAGTATTGAAAATACCACCACACATAAATACATCTGCGCCGTATTCTGGAAATTGTGGTGAAAGTCCTAGAACTTTATCGCCATTTTCTATAAACAATTTATTTATTAAAAATAATGCACCTATAGAACCGTCATATAGCGTAATATTGTTATAATCTAGTTTTGTATTAGTGTATTTATCCCAAAACTTTATTATAGATTCTTGAAGGCATGTTGAATGAGGATAGTCTTGTATTATAGTATAATCGATAGAATTAAAAGCTTCTATTGCTATATTAGAAAATGAAACTAAGTTAATTCCTTCAGAACAATCTATTTCTATATCGTTTAAAATATTTTTATCGCCAGTTGCATAACTTTCTTTTATTTGAGATAAAATAGAGTTTTTTATTCTATATTTCATAAGTTTACCCCCTGTTTAAAATAAAAATTAGTCAAGTCTAATAGTTTTTATTTAAATACTATATTATTACCATCCGTTTATTACAGATAAAGCACTATCAGGTATTTCATTATTTAGTAAAGATTTTATAGATTGTTCAATTATATATATTGCTTTGTCTATTTGTTCATAAGTTATTACAAGAGGAGGCTGGATTCTCAATGTGCATTGCCCTATAGAAATTAAAACTAAACCATGTTGTTGGCAGTAATAGATTACTTTAGTAGTAGATGTTTTGTTGTCTAAATCAACTCCTATTGAAAGACCCATTCCGCGGACGTCTTTTATTATACTGTACTTAGATTTTAAGCTTAGAAGTTTATTTTTAAAATAATCTCCTTTAAGTCTAGACTTTTCTACTAGATTTTCTCTCTCAAAAATTTCTAGCATTTTTAAAGCGGCAACACATACGGTTGAATTGCCGGACATAGTAAATACATGGGCTGGTGCATCTAAGCTATCCATAATTTGAGTTTTACCCATAACTATACCCATTGGAAGACCTCCACCAGATGCTTTACCCATAACTATTAAATCAGGCTCTATATCAAAGTGCTCAATTGAAAAGAATTTGCCACTTCGACCCCAAGCTTGTTGAATTTCATCAACGACAAATAATATATTGTATTTTTGACATAGTGAAAATAAAGCTTGTACATATTTTTTAGGCGGTACAATTATACCTGAGTCTCCAGCTATTGGCTCAAAAAATACTGCGGCTACATCTTCAGGTGGAAGATATAAATTAAATGCATTTTCTATTTCTTTTAGACATTCTAAAGTACATGATGATTCATTTTTTTCATATGGACATTTAATACAAATTGGATAATTAAAGTGATAAATATCTGGCAAGATGGAGCCAATTTTTCTTCTCATATTTAAACTTATTGCAGATATTGATAAAGCACCAAAAGTACTCCCATGATAAGCACCATTAAAAGAAATTATTTTATTTCGACCCGTATAGGCCTTTGATAATTTTATTGCAGCATCTATTGATTCTGAGCCTGTAGTCGAAAATAATACTTTTTTATTATTATCCCCAGGGTATAACTGTATTAATTTTTCTGCATATTCAACAGGCTCTCTACAGGAAAAGTAAACTGTAGAAAATTGAGCTAGTTTAGACATTTGATCTTTGACTGCTTGGGCAATTTCACAATTACCATGTCCAATATTAGCTGAAGATGCACTAGACAATAAATCTATATATTCATTTCCCTCATAATCGTATAAAAGAGCGCCTTTTCCAGATTCAAACGCTATTGGACAATATGGCAGTTTTTGTGTTTTTGCCAAAACTTCGGACTCCCTTTTACAAATTTCTTTGCTAGAAGAAAGTCTTTTTTTATTTGTTTGTAATGAACTCATATTAATCCCCCTTATTTTTAAATAAAGCTATAGTTTTATATAGTCAATCTACTTATAAATGCAGGTTTTAAAATGATAAAATTTTTATTAAAAGAGTTTGTATAAATATCCCTAAAAAAGCAATATTAATAGAGCTTTTTTAGGGAGTCTATATTTAAATAATAAGTCTTAAACAATATAAAATCAACATAGTAGAGGGGAATTTAATAATAATAAAATTTAAACTTAAATGTGATAAATATTATCTTAGAAGTTCTTCTTCAATTGATTTATATATACTTTGCATAAGTAAGTTGAAATTTTGTGTACTTTTAAAGTAATTTTCTACTAGTGGATTTTGAAAAACTTTTGAATATTCTCTATCAAGTTGAGAAACTTTTCGATTGGCTTCGTCTATTTTGTGTTTAGTATAAATTTTATCTTTTTTATTTAAGTAACTATCTAATTGTCGTTTAATATTTTTATTTTTTTCAATTTCTCTCTTATATCTATTCATAGTTTTAAACTCATCTGTAGTTTTTATTAATTTGGCTAATTCTTGAGCTTTTTGATTTATATTCATATAAAAATCCTCCCTTTTTTATATTATGAATAAAAGGCAAGTAGTAAATTATTATTAATTTACATTGATTATGCCATAAAATCTATAATATATTTATATAAAAATAAGGGAGGATGTAGAACTCAATATCTAATTATTTAATGATGTTAAATCATTTAAAAATATTTCAAAAAATACGCCATCATTAGGGTCAGTATCGTATTTGCCTGTATATGAAATACATTTAAATATAAAATCTGAAGCTATTTTTATAGACTCTTTAAAATCATATCCATTAGTTATAAGACCTGAAATTATAGAAGTGAAGATATCTCCAGTACCGCTATATGATTTATTATTATATTTTAATGAATATGAAAATGATTCATCACTTTCTTTATCGTATCCTAAATTTATAATATTATCATCTATTAATATACCTGTTATTATTACTTTTTTGGGACCTAAATTAGCTATTTCCTTTGCTAATTTTAATGTATCTTCTAATGTATAATTTGTGTGATATTTATTATTAGTCAAAAGACATGCTTCTGTTAAATTAGGTGTTACTAAATCAGATACTTTTACTAAATCTTTTATCTTATTACAAATTTCATCATTAAAAGTTTGATAATAATTTCCACCATCGCCCATAACAGGGTCGACAATTACATAGGCATTTTTGTTTTGATTTATAAAATCAGAAACAATGTCTATTTGATCTATAGAACCTAAGAAACCACTATATATAGTATCAAGGCCTACATTTAGTTTCTTCCATGTTTCGCCGTATTCTTTCATATGAGATGTAAAATCTAAATATGTGAATTTTGGATATCCAGTTTGGCTAGATAATATTGCTGTTGGATAAGGACAGCATTGAGTTTTTAAAGCTGATAATATTGGAAGAGCAACGCTAAGAGAGCACTTTCCAATTCCAGACATATCATTTATTGCAGCCACCTTTTTAATCATATATTTTCCTCCGTAAATTAAAGATTGCATAGGTATATTTTACTATTAAATGACTTGATGTGAAAATAATTATTTATAAAATATATAAAAGCAAATTTGTATGAGTACAATTAAAAAATTGATATATATAATTTTTTAATTGTAGTTAATTTTATATACAGTTTCATATTTATTTAATTTCATGTAAAATATGTAAACTAGCTTAATAATTATTTGTTTAATATTTTGGATATACTAATAAAAATTATAAGAAAGTATTTTAACTTAAAATTTAGCTAATATTTTCTTTAAAATATTATTTTATGTGCGCTATAACAAAATATCTACAAATTATTAAGTGGAGGTGAAGTATTTTGATAAGCTATAACAAAATCTTTAAGGCTTTACTAATATTGAGTTTGAGTGTTGGAGGACTTAATTTTATAAACCTTAAAGAAAATAATTATATATATGCACAAAATAAAACAATATATCAAAACGAAGACAAAAAAGAAGAGAAAGGAAGTAAAAAGAATAAAGATAAAGTTAAAAAGCAAGACGATCAAGACAATGATTGCGAAAGTTATGAAACAGATTTAAATACTCAAAATATGCAAGCTGAAGATGGAAATGAAAAAAATAAAGATATGAATAAATCCCAGGATATAAGCAAAGAGTATGAATTATACTTAAAAGACTTATTTGATTATAGAAATAAAGCTATTATGGAGCATAATGAGGAAATACTAAAGGGATTATACGACACTAATATAAAGTTTGGGCTTTGGGCATATGAACATGAAATAAAAAAGATGCAATATCTTAAAAATTGGTCGGATAAACAAGGTGTAGTATTTGATGAAATCGATGCAAAAGTAAAAGTGAATAAAATGAGAGAAAGAGAGAAGAATTTATACGGCATAATTTGTACAGTATGTACTAAATATAAATACTACTATGAAAATCAACCAGATATAAAAAATGAATTCCAAATAGGAACTCAACATTATCTTCATGTAAGAGTAAAAGACGACCAATATGTAATAACTAAAGAATGGTATACAGATCCATTTGCGGATTCACTAAATTTAGAGAATATAAACTCTGCTGAGATAAAAAACTACATCTTAGCACAAAATCCAGTAGAATTAAATTTAAGTGATAAACAAAAAAAAGCAGTAGATTATGCACATAAATACTGTGGAGCCGCTACAAATGCAGATGATAAAATATACCTTATAAATCCAAATTATAAAGATTTCAATGGTGATGGAGGAGACTGTGCAAACTTTGCATCACAAATAATGTATGAAAGCGGAACATTCTCAAAAAATCGTACATGGAATTATGAAAAAGGAGCAGCTACGAGAGAATGGGTAAATGCACAGGGATTTAAAAATTACCTTATCTATAGCGGAAGAGGATATTATTTAGCAAAAGGAAGTTACGAAGAAGTATACAAAGAAGCTTACAAATTGAGACCGGGAGATATTGTGGGATATGAAAAAAACGGAAGAATAACCCATGTATCAACAGTAACAGGATTAGACTCAAAGGGATATCCATTAGTTACTTGTCACAATACCGATAGATTGTTAGTACCTTGGGATTTAGGATGGAGTGATAAAGCTATAAAATTCCATCTGATTAAAGTTAATTACGAGTAATAGATATATAAATATTGTTGAAATTGGATATATTTTTTATTAAATTTAAATTAACATAGAATTTATTGAATTTATTTTAATAAATTCCAGAAAAAAAGTATAAAATTAAATTTA
Organism: Clostridium sp. 2218st1_F5_2218SCRN_220325; assembly: GCF_039062665.1. Lineage (NCBI taxonomy): Bacteria > Bacillati > Bacillota > Clostridia > Eubacteriales > Clostridiaceae > Clostridium > Clostridium sp. 2218st1_F5_2218SCRN_220325. Next base: position 11,866 of record NZ_JBCLNH010000007.1, read on the forward strand.
ATTGACAAATATAATTATATATGATAAATTAAGTATAAAGCTATTTTAATAGCTAATTAAGTGTGTTTTTAGGAGGATTTATTAATGAAAACAGGTGTAGTAAAATGGTTTAACAATGAAAAAGGATTTGGATTCATATCTGTAGAAGGTGAAGGAGATGTTTTCGTACATTTCTCAGCTATACAATGTGATGGATACAAATCATTAGAAGAAGGACAAAATGTTGAATTCGACGTAGTTGAAGGAGCAAAAGGTCCTCAAGCTGCTAACGTAGTAAGAGTATAATTAGGATTATAACGAGATTCATATATATATTAGTAATGCTAGTGATATGTGAGAAAAAGGCCACTTTGGTGGCTTTTTTTTGTATATAAAATTAAATGAATTATAATGATATATAATGTAAATACTGTTCTTGAAGAGATAGAAAATTTACATACAAACAAATACTTAACTATGATAAAATAATATGAGATAGATTTTTGAAAACAATTGTGGAGGTGTATATAAATATGAATATATTATTTTTTTTAACACCAAAAAGTGAAGTGGCATACATAACAGAAGATTTTACTATTAGACAGACCCTAGACAAAATGAAAGAACATAAATACTCATCTATTCCTATATTAACAAAGGATGGCAAATATGTAGGAACTATAACAGAAGGGGATTTACTTTGGACATTAGAGGACTTAGCTGAAAAAAATGAAATTAGTTTAAAAGATATAGATTTTATGCCCGTAATAGACGTTCCTAGAAGAAAAAACAATACGCCAGTATCTATAAGTGCAAATATGGAATTATTAGTATCAAAAGCTATTAGTCAAAATTTCGTTCCTGTAATAGATGACTCGGAAACTTTTATAGGAATGGTAAAAAGAAGAACTATTGTAGAATATTGTTACGAAAAGATGAAAAAATAAAAAAAATCCATATAAAATAAGTTTTTATATACCTACTCATATACTAACTGTTATAATCTAATTATAGGAGTGTTAAAATTTTCCTAAGAGGAGGTATATTTATGAGAGAAGATTCTTTAGACTTTGACAAATTAGGTATTCATCTAGACAAAACTGACATAAGAATACTAAAATTATTAGCAAATGATAGCAGAATATCATATGCAGAAATTGCTAGAGAAGTACATCTATCACGTATGGCAGTAAGAGAAAGAGTTATGAAAATGCTTGAAGAGGGAATAATTGAAAGATTTACAGTTCAATTAAATTCAAAAAAAGTCGGTTTAAATACTCCTGTATTTTTACAAGTAAAAGCTGTACCAAATAAATTAGATGATGTGGCAAATGCACTTGAAGAGTATTCACAAATAGAAAGTATATACGCTATGACAGGGAAAAATGAGTTATATGCAGATGCTTTTGTCGAAGATATTGAAAGTCTAGAAAAATTTATTTTTGAGAAAATTTATAAAATCGAGGGAATAACTGAAGTAGAATATAATATAATTACTAAAAAATATAAAACAAGAAGATTATTCACATAATATTAATTTTGAGTAATAATTATATGAAAAGGTTATAAATTTAATATGCGTAAATTATAATTGGATGTTAGTCTGGTTTAATTATATGGGTAAAGTAAAAGCTTGTCACAAATAGTATAGGACAAGCTTTTTTAATTTATAAATTTATTTTGATTACATGTAAGATACTATATCTCCAAATTTAGCTTTTACTTCGTCTAATTTGTTTTTGTATACTTCACCTTGTTTTTGGAACATTAAAGTTTTTTCAACTTTATCAGCTATTTCTTCGTAAGCTGGTATAGTTGGTTCGTTTTTAGCTTCTAATTTTATTAAGTGGTAACCGAATTGAGTTTTAACTGGTTCACTTACATCTCCTACGTTCATAGCGAAAGTAGCATCTTCGAATTCTGGAACCATTTGACCTCTACCGAAAGTACCTAAGTCTCCACCTTGATCTTTAGATGGGCAAGTAGAGTTAGCTCTTGCAGCATCTTCGAAAGTAACGTCTCCAGCTTTTATTTGAGCTAATATTTCGTTAGCTTTTTCTTCTGAATCTACTAATATGTGTTTTGCATTAGCAGTTTCTGGGTTAGAGAAGTTAGCTTTGTTAGCTTCATAGAAAGCTTGTTTTTCTTCATCAGTTAATTTTACTTCAGTTAATATTTGGTTTATTACGTATTGTTTTAATACGTTTTTTTCTATTTCAGCCATTTCTTTTCTGAAATCTTCGTTTTCGTCTATTTTATTTTCTTTAGCATACATGTAAAGAAGTTCTTGATTTACTAAGTCTTCTAATACATATTTTCTACCTTCTTCAGTTTGGAATTGTTGTGCTTGATAAGGATCTAAACCTTGTAAAGCGTGATCGATATCTATGTTAGAGATTTCTTTATCTCCAACTTTAGCTAATATTTTCTTTTCCATAAGTTGATTGCTCCTTTTCTTATTTAATTTAATTTTATTTTTGAATTAACTTCTTTATACATAATAACAAAAAAATATTAATATGTCTAACATTTTCCATGAGAATGTATATTTAAGATTTAATAGTATGTAGCAAAGACAAAGATTAATATAGAACCTATTATGCCTACTACACCTTCTTCGTCTTTTAAGTTAACCTTTTTAAAAGATATATAAAAATATAAAAAAATTATAAACGTTTTTATTAAGAGTAATTTAATACTGTTTGAATATAGTAAGAAATACATCATTGAGATTACAAAAGTTATAATTGAGATCAATTTATAATAAAAATCTACTTTATCTCTAATTTCTGTACTTTTGTGTTTTATTTTATTTATTATAGCTAATGTTATATAAATAATTGATAAAACAAAATAAGTATTAAATACATAATAATTAATAATTGGATTGGGTATAAAAACCCAATTAAACAGTAGTGTAATCCAAAACAAAACTGTCAAAGTTCTAAAATAAAATTCTAATATAATCATAAATCTCTCCTAATCTATTTCTATAGATAAATATTAACCAATAACAGTTAATATATACGTGATTTAAAACGAAAGGAAAAAACTTCTATATTAGTTGTTTGAGAATATATACTATAAAATGATTATGAATTCAAAATGACATTGTGAATTAGCTTTATAGAAATTATATTTTTCCCAATATAAAAAAATAACATTAATAATAGTATTTTATCATAAATTTATAAATATAGTGTATTATACAAAGTTAAAATTATGACTTTTAATCACACATAAGAAAGTATATTCATTTTATAAATTAAAATAACTACGATTTATATTGATATATAAGATATGAATGAACAGAAAATATAAGCAAATAAAAATATTTTAAATCTATTTAGAAGAAGTATTTCTTTATATAAGTATTGGGAGGTAAAAAATGTATAGATATTATACAAGTGGTGTATGTGCAAAATTTATCTTATTAGATATAGAAGGTGATACTATATGTGATGTTGTATTTGAAGGGGGATGCGAAGGTGCATTAATAGCTATTAAAAATTTAGTTAGGGGTAAAAATATAGATTATGTTATCGATATGTTGGAACAAGTCCCATGCAAGATGAGAGGGACATCATGTCCAGACCAATTAGCAAATGCACTAAAAATATATAAAGAATTTGTATACAATAATAATAGATATGAAAATAATAGATATGAAGAAGATAATGAATATTAGATAATAAAAATAAGCAGTCGTCGACTGCTTATTTTTATTATAATAAACTACAATTATTATCTAGTAACTAATATTGCAATTTGATATTTAGAGTTGTAACTTATTTGTACTAATTGATTTTTCTTTACATTTTGTAAATCTTCAGCGCCATAAGCTATTTTTAATTTAATAGGTTTTTTACCTTGCTTTAAGATAGCAACGTATTCTTTTTTCCCTTTTTGTTCTAAACTTATTAAGTTACCTACATAAGGTGTAAAGTTTTGGAATTCTTGAGCTTGTTTTCTTATATAGAAGAAAGTAGCAACACATATACCTAAGTTTATTGCAAGGATTATCCATCCGTTAATATGTTGCATAGCACCAACTATGATTAAGATAATCATAGCTACTATAGGTATGATTGCTTTTTTCATTAATAATTTACCCATGATTTCATTTGCTCTTTTTTCAGGTCCACTCATAGTTTTTGACTTAGCATATGATTCGGCAAATCTTTCTTTTAAACCCATATTAATCCTCCTAATTTCAATAGATATTTAGTTTTTATTATTTTAGCCTATGTAATATATATTAAAAGTATAAACCAAATTTAGATTTCAAAGGCAAAATAAAACATATTACTTATTTTATCACAAAATACATAAAAAGAAAATAAATCTATATATTAAATTTTGGCATTATAAAAACGAAATATAAATATAAAAATAAAAACAAAATAAATATAAGAAGTATAATAAGTAATAATATAAAAAAAGTAGTATAATATAAATTAGTGTAAAAAAATTAATAGGTGGTATATGTATGAGCGAGAAAATTTGTATAAGTATAAATAATAAAAAGTTCAATAAAGAAAATGAAAAGACAAAAGAAGCTATAAATAAAGCGTTAAATAAATTATGTGAGACTATTCTTCAGTTTGAGGAAAATGGACAGCCATTTGAAAGAATCTTTAATAATGAATCTATAAAATACGATGTGTTTGAAAATAACTTTTACACTTACAAATTTAGGTATGCCGACAATACCCAACTTAGACTTTTATACCATTTTGTAAGAGATAAAGATAAAATTATCATCGAACTCCATCAATATGCAGTTAAAAGAAGAAATAATAAAAACTATATAGAAGCTTTTGAAAAATACGCTAAAAACTATAAAAAATAAAAGAGATAAATTTATAAAGGGGATAATATTATGAAATATAAACAATCTAGTATATTTTCAAATAATGAAAAAATAGACTGTAGAAATCTATGTCTTTATTTTAATTTTAAGGATGAAAAAACAGAAGATATAATAAAATTAATAAATTTAATAGATATAAATTTAATTCAAAAATTTGAAGATGACTTTGTATTTGATATACAGTTTAATGAAGAAGATATAACATGTAAAGCACTTCACAAAAAAATTAAAACAGTAGGAGAGGTCTTAAGCAAAAATATAAGCTTGATTTACGATGCTATATTAAAAACAGATAAAATTTCTACTAGATCGGAGTATAGAGAATTTGTAACAAGTAAAGTATTTATGCAAAATTGGGATTTAGAAGAATTAGAACTAAAATATGACTTAAATAATATAGACAGTATAAGAAATTACATAGAAAGCAACATAAATAATGAAGATATAAATTATATGTCAATGCCTACACCTCAAGATATAGGTCTTAATTTTAATTGTGAATATGTAAAACAAACAGACGAAAATTCAGATTTTGGATACTATGGCTCTCTTAGCTTCAATATAAGCGGACATATTCTCGATTATAAATTTGATGATTTTATAAATTACTTAAATCAATTTATAAAAGAATCTAGCAAAATATTAAAATCACTGTGTGCAAATATATTTATATCTGAAAAAAATCTTAAGCCTGACTACTATAATTTATTTGAAATGGAAAATATAAATGATATAAGTCAGTATGAAAACTCTGATGATTATATAAATAACAAGTTATACGGCTACTTAAACGGGGTAGAAGGTATCAATTTTATACCAAAAGCTTTATTTTCAAAAATAGATAAAAATTTATTAAAAGACGATATTTTTGAAATTAAAGAAGAGGCAAATGGAGTTTTCATAAATATAAATAAAGACTTAGATAAGGTAAATATACATGATAAGTATAAAGTTAGGGATATATTAAATTCAATTTTGATAAAGGGATATTCTGAACACGACTTAGTTTATTTTATGCAGTTTTTAGGTAGAGTACCTGTATATATGGATGAAATTATTTTAGTAGAATCATTAGAGGAAAAAATAAGACAAGATATTTACAATAAATACTTTGTTATAACTAAAAATCAAGAAATAGAAGATTTAAAATTAGATTCTGAAAAATTTAGATTACATAAATTTAACTGCGCTTAAATTTAAAAAATAAAAGCAATTTATATATCGAAAGTAATATAAAACTTAAAGATATATAAATTGCTTTTTTAATTCTAATTAATTATATATTATCTAATTTGTGTATAATGTATAATTTGAAAATATATTATAATTACTCTACTATAGTCATCTCTTCTTCATTAAATTCTATTAATTTTTGGACATAGACTTTATTTGCAAAAGCGCGAGTTGCTGCAACTAATATTTTATTATGTATATTGTCATCTATTAATTTAGTTTGTTCATCTTTACTTTCATTTAAGAATGTACTTTTTAAAGAGTACTCTAATTCATTACAAAACATATTGTAAAACTCTTCTACTTCATAGTCTTGATTATTTATTATTTTAGATATTTCAGATATACTAAGGACTTTTTTTAATATAGAAATAATAATTAAATAAGCTACATGAAATTTTTTATATCTCTTTTTAAATGGTTTTTCTATAACATTTTGTTTTACATAATTATTTATCATAGATTTTGTAATTATATTTTCGTCATTTTCAGATGAAAATATGATTAATGAATTTTCTATAATATTTAAAACTTGATCCATATATAAATCTATATCTGGAAGTTCATTGAATCTAGGAAGATGAAATTCTAAAATTTCTTTTATGTAGTGAGAATCTTTAAAATCCAAATTTATCAGCTCCTTTTGTCATATATATTAATAACACTTTCAAATAGCTAAGTATTTATCTTAAAAGTTTATCACGTAGTACAAAAATAATCAATAATAACAAATAATAGATTATATAATATTAAATACTACATCAAATAATATCCATTATAAAAAATACTTGACTTGGTAAAGATAAAGATATAATATAGTATTAAATACTACATAATAAAATATATATAAATATATGATATGAAAATTAAAATAAATTTATGAAAGAAAGGTATGATAGATATGAAGAAAATAACTATTTGGGGGGATTCTGTACTTAAAGGAGTAGTATTAGAAGAAGGTAGAGATAGATATTCTTTATTAAAAGATAGTAGTATAGAACTTACTAAAAAAGAATTAGGACTTACAATAAAAAATAATTCTAAATTTGGGCTTACAGTTACAAAAGCTATGAGACTTATGGATAAAAGTTTATCTAAAGGCGATTTACCTAATTATGCATTAGTAGAATTAGGTGGAAATGACTGTGATTATAATTGGAAAGAAATATCTGAAAATCCAGATGGAGAATATCTGCCAAATACACCATTACCTAAATTTATAGAAAGTATCAATACTATTATAGAAAAATTTAGAGCTAATGGAATAGAACCCATACTTACAAATTTACCGCCACTTTCTTCACAAAAATATTTTGATTGGTTTGCCAAAAATGGTTTAAATACAGATAATATAAAGAAGTGGATGGGAAATATAGATAGAATATACAAACACCAAGAAACTTATTCCCTTGCGCTTATGGATATTGCAAATAAGCAAAAATGCGATCTAATAGATATACGTACACCGATAATATTAGAACAAAATGTAGATGATTATATTTGTGAAGATGGTATACATCCAAACGAAAAAGCACATAAGCTAATGGCAAATACATTTATAAATTATATAAATAAAAAGATGGCATATCCATCTTAATTATATAAAATTGTAAAAGAAGAAATAAAAATATCCAACTTAAAATAAATTAAAATTTAATAAATCTTAATAAATAAAAGAGTATAACAGTAGGTAAAATCTGTTATACTCTTTTGTATAGGAAAAATTGTTTATAGGGAGATTTTTAAATGAAAATTGAAATTTTTAAAAATGAAAAAGCAAAGGTCGAGCAGGACTTAAAGTCAATCAAAAGAAAAAGTGATTTGATAAGTTGGATAAGAGTAGCATTATTTATATTAATGGTCGTATTTTTAACTTATGGATATTTTAATAAAAATAATAAATTTTATCTTTTAGTATTAATATCTGCTTTAGTATTTTTAATTCTTGTAAAATACCACAGCAATATAGAAGCTGATGTAAAATATAAACAAAGTAAAATACAAGTATACAATAAATATATAAAAAGGTTAAATGGGACTTGGTACGATTTTAAAGACAAAGGAAGTGAATATCTAGATGAGAATATGCCTTATTTAAAAGATTTAGACATATTTGGAGAAGGATCACTTTATCAATATATTTGTAGTGCAAATACTCTATATGGTAAAAAGTCTTTAGTAAATCATTTAAAACAAACTAAATACAACTTAGAAGACATAATAAAGTATCAAGATGCAGTAAAAGAATTATCATCTATGAAAGAGTTTTCTAATGAAATAGAGACGCTTTCATATTTAATAAAACAAAATAAAAAGAAAAATATAAATAAAGAAATCAAAAAGTTTATCGAAGTATGTGAAGAGAATACACAAAGTCAATCTAAAATAAAGAAAATTCTTATGATAGTATTGCCGGCAATATTTATAGCATTAGCAGTATTATCTTTAATAGGAATAAATCCTATATATGAAAATTTATTAAAATCAGTACTAGTTATAAACTTGATTTTAGCATTTGCCAATATGGCTAAAAGCACAGATATACTATCACCAATAGGAGATTTTTATAAAAACATAAAAGTATACGATAATCTTTTTAAAGAAATAGAAAAGACATCTTTTGAAAGTAAATACTTAAATGAATTGAAAGAAACCTTAAATAAAGATGGCGGCAGTATAAATGCAGTAAAATCACTAAAAAAAATAGGCTCATATATAGAGTTAAGACAAAATTTCTTGGGAAATATAATTTTAAATGGGATATTTTTATGGGACTTTAACTGTATAGATATGTTCGATAAATGGAAAAAATCTTACGGAAAGAATATGAGAAGCTATTTAGAAGTAGTAGGTGAATTTGAAGCACTTATAAGTCTAGCATCTATAACATATATAAGAGATGACTATACTTTTGCCAATATAAATGAATGTAAAAATGAAAAGCCTAATATAGATTTTAAAAATTTAAAACATCCTCTTATAAAAATTGAAGATGCAGTAGGAAATAGCATAGACTTAAAAGGTCAGACATGTGTAATAACAGGTTCTAATATGTCAGGTAAGACTACATTTTTAAGAAGCATAGGTATAAACTTAGTTTTAGCATATGCGGGAGGTCCTGTACTCGCATCTAGCTTCGATACATCTATTATGAAAATACTTACATCTATAAGAGTCGAGGACAATGTAAACAAAGGAATTTCTACTTTTTATGCTGAACTTTTAAGAATAAAAGAAATGACAGAGTACAACAAACATAAAAGACCTATGATATGCTTGATAGATGAGATATTTAAAGGTACAAATTCAGCAGATAGAATAATATGTGCTACTGAATCTATTAAAAAATTATCTCAGCCATGGAGTATAACATTAGTCTCAACTCACGACTTTGAGCTTTGTAATTTAGAAAGTGATAAAAGTATAAATGCTGTAAATTATCATTTTGCTGAGTATTATCAAAACAACGAAATTAAATTTGATTATAATATACAAGAGGGAAGATGTGTTACAACAAATGCAAAAGTTCTTCTTAAGATGGTAGGAATAGTTGATGAGATAAAGTAACTCATAAATTACAGAATAATATCTAAAAACATGATAGATTAAAATATATAAATACAAAATATATATAAACATAAAAATAAAGTGATAGTTAAATCTATCACTTTATTATTTATCATCATTTATGTATTCTAAAATATCGCCAGGCTGGCATTCTAAAACTTCACAAATTTTATCTAGTGTTGTAAAACGAATTGCTTTTGCTTTGCCGTTTTTTAAAATCGAAATATTGGCCATAGTTATACCGACTTTTTCAGAAAGCTCTGTTACGCTCATTTTCTTTTTTGCCAAGACGACATCTAAATTAATTCTTATCATAAGATCACCTCTATATTTTACACAATTTATATTGTAAGATCATTTTCATCTTTTAAATCACAAGCCTTTTGTACAAGATGTGCAAGTACAGCTGTAAATACTGAAATACACATAGCTATAAATATCACAAATAATATTATAATTAAAATACTTAAATGTAGCAAATTAAAATATAATAAAATAAGAGCGCCTACAAAATATAAAAAGCATTCACATAGAGCGTATCTTCTAATTCTATTTAAAGAATCTATGTTTTTCTTAGAAAAAGAATTATCTTTATTTATTTCATTTGAAATTTTCCAGCATTCAAATAACGCTGCATAAAAAGGAATTATTGTAATCCATATAAATATTATAAATGGATAGTATAATGGGAGAAATTGTGGAGTTGATATAGATATATCGCTTGCTAATTTTGGCACAATTACAAATCCACAAATCGCAAGAATTATACAAGTTAATCCTATAAATAATTTTAATGATTTTGCCAATTCATTTTGTTTCATAATAACCTCCAAAATAATTTTTATTTTGTTATAAAATAATAATAACAGAGAAAGAAAAAGTAGTCAATTGTTACTTATCGTTTAACGATAAAAAAATATTGTTTTTTAATATGTAAGGTATTTTGTATAATTGCGAAAAAAGTTGAAAAAACTTGTTTTATGTAGTTTGTTTTGTATACAGAAAAAATATATTGTGATATAATTAGCTAAATAGTTTTAAATAAATAAATGAGGTGACAGACTTGAAAGAATTACAAGAGAAAATACTTAACGAGGGGACTGCTGTAAACGAAACTGTACTGAAAGTTGATGGATTCTTAAATCATCAAGTAGATCCAGTTCTTATGCACAAAATAGGAGAAGATTTTGCAAATTACTTTAAAGATAGAGGAATAACAAAAGTCTTTACTATAGAAAGTTCAGGAATAGCACCGGCTGTTATGGCAGCTATAAAACTAGGTGTGCCAATGGTAATACTAAAGAAACAACAATCTAAAATATTAAACGGAGAAGTTTATCAAACTAAAGTAACATCATTTACAAAGGGGACTAGTTATGAACTTACTTTATCTAAAAAGTACATAGATAAAGATGATAAGATATTATTAATCGACGACTTCTTAGCTAACGGAGAGGCAGCACAAGGTGGAGTTAGATTAATAGAAGAGGCTGGAGCTACTATAGAAGGGATAGGAATAGTTATAGAAAAATCATTCCAACCTGGACGTAAAAAACTTGAAGACAGGGGATTCGATGTATATTCTCTTGCAAGAATATCAAGACTTGCTGAAGGTGTTATTGAATTTGTAGAAGAAATATAAAACAAGAGGGCTGTTCATTTTGAATAGTCCTTTATGATGTTGAAATATATTAATAACGAAAAAGTAAATTTTTATTATATAAGGGAGTGCTACTATGGAATATTGGGATATATATGACAAAGATGGTAATTTTACAGGGAGAAAAAAAGGTAAATACGAAAAATGGGATAAAGATGAATATCATCTAGCTACAGAAGTTTGGGTTATAAATTCTAAAAAACAAATTTTAATTCAACAAAGATCAGAAAAATGTCAGCTACTTCCTGGGATATGGGCTCTTACAACTGGAAGGGTAGTATCTGGTGAGACAACAAGACAAGGCTGTATAAGAGAATTAAAAGAAGAATTAGGCATTGAAGCTAAGGAAGAAGAATGTAATTTAGTAAAGTCATTATTAAAAAATAGACTAGGGATGATTTGGGATATATATTTTTTAAGAAAAGATGTAGAACTTGAAGATGTAACTCTTCAAAAGGAAGAAGTCTCTAGAGTTAAGCTAGTAAACACTGATGAATTTAGAGATATGCTAAAAGAAGGAATTATGTGTGAGTACAGCGAAGTATATGAATTGTTAGACATTATAGATGAATTAGACTAATAATTTACTTAGAATTAAAAAAGGAGCTATAAATTAGCTCCAATTTTATATAAATTTAATAGTTATTTATTTTTCTGTCTATATTAGATATTATAAATGAAACAAAAGAGAAAATAAGTAAAACAACAAATACACTCTTCATACCATAGACAAAACTGCCATATACTATATCTTTTACTTTATAACCTGCTAATTTGCTCATTTGATGATAAAGAATTGATGTAGAGATTGATGTACCAGATGCCATACCTAAATTTCTTATAAGAGAGTTTATACTACCTGTTATTCCGAGATCTTTTGTTGGGACTGTACTCATAACAAGTGTTGTATTAGGTGAATTAAACGTACCACTTGCAAATCCAAAAATAAAAAGTGAACTAACTAAAAATAATCTAGATGTATTTTCATTAAATTGAATCATTAAAAACATAGAACATATTATAATAAAAATACCTGTGAGAGTGACTTTTTTTGGCCCAATTTTATCAGATAAGTATCCGCTTAAAGGGGCGATAAAAAACATCACAAGAGGATTTACTAATATAATTGCTGATATTTCTGCTTGCGAATAATTTAATATATCTGTCAGATAAAACGGTATAATTAAATTTATTGAACTAGATATAAAATAAAAAATAAAAGCACAAACTAAATTAAGACAAAGCGACTTAATTTTAAAAAGACTTGTATTTAACATAGGTTCTTCTAATTTATTTTCAAATCTTATAAATAGAAACAACAATATAAATACTACTAAAAATCCTAGACCTACATATAAATTGTTAAATCCAAAATCCTGACTTAATAAAAGCGATGAAAATAATATAAATATACATACAAAAAATATAAAAGCACCAGATTTATCTAGTTTTATATAAGATGTAGAATTTCTTCCTGGTAAGGTTTTATATCCGACTATAAATGCTATTATTCCTATAGGGATATTTATTAAAAATATAAAATGCCAGCTTAAATAAGTTGTGATAAACCCACCAAGTGCAGGACCTAAGATAGAGCCTAATGCAACAGCAGAACCAGACATTCCAAGAGCTCGCCCTCTTTCGTTGGGAGGAAATACAATAGCAGTAAGCCCTTGATTATTTGCCATAACAATTGATGCGCCAACTCCTTGTATAATTCTAGATATTATCAATACTACTATATTAGGTGATATACTGCATAAAAAAGAGCCAAATATAAATACAATTATTCCATATAAAAAAACTCGACCTTTTCCTTTTAAATCACCAAGTTTTCCAAAAATTATAATCGTAGTTGCAATAGTTACTATATATGATGAGACTATTAAACTTGAAAGAGATAAGTTTATGCCGAGATCTTTTTTAATAGATGGCAAAACTACATTTACAATACTTGCATCGAGAGAACCCATAAAAGGGACAACTATCAATACAAATTGAATAATCCATCTATTTTTATATATTGTTTCTTCATCAAAATTAAAGTTTTTCAAGGTGTGCACCCCCTTTATATTATACGGGATTAAGAAAATTATAGTACTAAAGGATTTGGAAAGTCAAATACAGTAATAAATAATTTACATATTATGGAATATAGTGTAAAATAATATTATTTATGATGAGGAGAAAATATGATATATAAACTAATAATAGAATTTACTTTAGATGATAATTGCAGAAAATCGACTATTTAGAAGGAATTTTAAATAAAATGTAGAATATTATAAGAATACGAACAAAATTAAAATAAGTCACTTCAAAAATATTTAAATATAGACTGTCAAAGTCATAACTACTTTTATTAAGGGAGTAATATTTTCTAAATTATAAAAATAGGTAAATTATTAATAAGGGGGTAATATACATGATACTAGAGAAAAATCCAACACAGACGGATGTTGAAGATGTATCAGAGGGTTCAAAAGAAATTTATTCAAATCAATCTGCCAACCTAGATGATTCCATGAAAATTTATTTAAAAGAAATTGGGAAGATACCATTATTGAGTAAGCAAGAGGAGTTAGAAATAGCTAAAAGAATTTCTGAGGGGGATGAAGAGGCAAAACAAATATTAATAGAGTCAAATCTTAGATTAGTTGTGAGTATAGCGAGAAAATATGCGAGAAAAGAAATGCCTATATTGGATTTAATTCAAGAGGGAACGTTAGGACTTATAAAAGCGGCTGAAAAATTTGATTATACAAAAGGATTTAAATTTAGCACCTATGCTACATGGTGGATTAGACAATCAGTTACAAGAGCAATAGCAGATCAAGGTAGAACTATTCGAGTTCCAGTTCATATGATAGAAAAAATCAATAAAGTATCGAGTGTATCATCATCTCTTTCAAAAAAATTAGGACGAGAACCAAGACCAGAAGAAATATCAAAAGAAATGAATATGCCCCTAAAAAAAGTAATACAAGTTTTGAGAATATCTCAAAAAACGCAGTCAATAGACTCTACAATAGGACAAGAAGATGATACAGAGTTAGAAGAGATAATCGCTGACAAAAAAACACAATCTCCAGAAGAAATCGTCACAACTTCAATGCTTTCAGAACAAATTGAAGAAGTACTAGAGACATTGAGTGATAGAGAAAAAGGAATATTATCGCTTAGATATGGATTAAAAGATGGAGAAAAGAAAACACTAGAAGAAGTAGGAAAGGCTTTTAATGTAACGAGAGAAAGAGCAAGACAAATTGAAAATAGAGCACTTAGAAAATTAGCGCATCCAAGTCGTGCAAATAAGTTAATAGATTATTATTATGATATATGCTAGAAAACACCATAAGTTTTAAACTTGTGGTGATTTTTATGAAAATAAAATATTTATAATATAAGTATATTTTAAAAATAAAAATCGTTACCTAAGCAAAAGACTTAAGTAACGATTTTTTATTTATTATCATATAAAAAAGCTGGGACAGAGTTATAGATATGTTTATCTCCAACTACTAAAAGCAAGTCGCCAGCTAAGAATTCTATATATGGACCAGGAGATATTATAAGTTCTTCGCCTCTTTTTACAGCAACAATTGTTGCACCTGTATTTTGCCAAAACTTAGTTTCGCCTGCTGTTTTACCTATGTATTTACAATCTTCTTCAATAGTAAATTGAACTGGAACTAATGGATTTATAATTTCTAGTCTGTTTGAATAGTCGATTATTTTGTTTAATGTTTCGACAATTTCATTTTCTAATTTAGATTTTTCTCCAAGCAATTTATATAAACTACTTTTGTAAGATGAAATATTAGTGATATCTTGATATTTTTTGATAAATGATAGAGCATTTTTAGAAGATAAGACAATAACGCCTTTTCCTTTAACGCTTTCAACGATTTTAATATCTTCTAGAAGTTTTATTGCACGTCTTATAGTTTCTGGAGAAACATTGTATTTTCCAGCTAAAACAGAACGACCGTATAATGTACTTCCTTCAACTATACTACCTGTATAAATTTTATTAGCTAAATCTAATGCAATTTTTTGATAAATAGGCATAGTATAATTATCTTGCATATTATAACCTCCTTTAATAGTGATTTCAAATAACCTTTATTACTATTTTATAACTATTAGATTAATATGCAATACAAAAAAATAAAAAATTTAAATTATTTTTTCGATAATATAAATTATATTTATTTATACTTTATATTTATAATTAAGTATATAAGATTTATTAATCAATTTATTATTTGACGGATTAAAAAATAAAATATACAATAATAAATTAGGATTGTATTATTAATAAATTGAAAGGGCATATTAATAGAGATATTATATATTAATATCTTATTATGTCGATTTATACAATTTAAATTAATATACATCAAATTTTAAAGGATAGATTATGAGGAGGTGACATTTGCGAAGTTTAAAAATTTAAATTATCGCTTAAAATATGGAAAAAATAATCAAGTCAGACAGAATAAAAGGTATACTGTGTATAATCGCTTCTGCATGTGGTTTTGCGATTATGTCGGCATTTATAAAATTAGCCGGGGATTTACCAAGTTTCCAAAAAACATTCTTTAGAAATTTAGTGGCAGCTGTAATAGCCCTATATTTAATTATAAAACACAAGGGTAGCTTAGTCGGTAAAAAAGAAAACAGAAAAATACTAATCTTAAGATCTACATTTGGTACTATAGGAATTATATGCAATTATTATGCAGTAGACAGATTAGTATTATCAGATGCAAATATGTTAAATAAATTAAGTCCATTCTTAGTTGTTATATTCTGTGCATTATTCTTAAAAGAAAAAATCAACTTAAAACAAATTACAATGGTAAGTGTGGCGTTTATTGGAGCATTATTTATAATAAAACCGAGTTTTAATGTAGAAGTACTACCTTACTTAGTAGGTGTTTTAGGTGCTATAGGAGCAGCTCTTGCATATACTTGTGTTAGAGCTTTAGGAAATAAAGAAGATTACTACACAATAGTATTTTTCTTCTCAGCATTTTCACTTATAGTTATTTTACCTATTTGTGTAGTTGTGTATAAACCTATGACAATGATACAAGTTGTATATCTACTTCTTGCTGGTATATTTGCAAGTATAGGTCAATTCGGTGTTACACTTGCGTATAAATTTGCACCAGCTAAAGAAATATCTATATACGACTACAGTGGTATAATATGTTCAGCAATTTTAGGAATAGCATTCTTTGGAGAACATCCTGATATGATGAGTATAATAGGATATTTAATAGTATTTGCCGCTGCATTTTATATGTTCTTATACAATAAAAAATTAGATAAAATCGAAAATAAAGATAAATCATTAAAACAAATTCAAGAGAAATAAACTTCCCTACAATCTACATAAATATACTATAATTAAACCATACGGAATAATTAGCACTTTAAGAAAAGGGGAATTTAGTATGGAAAAAGTAAAATTAGCTATTATAGGGACAGGTCTTAGAGGTGCATATACGTATGCACCTTTAATAGCAAAATACAAAGATAAGTGTGAAATAGTTGCTTTTGTCGAAAATAAAAAGGGAAGAAGAGATCTATTTTTAGAAAAATATCCAGTAGATAAAGATATGGTATTTGATAATTTAAATGACTTTATAGCTCATGATAAGTTAGCAGATGCTGTTATAATATCTCATTATGACCTTTTGCATTACGACACAGCACAAGTATTATTAGTCAAAGGATACGATGTTCTGGTTGAGACACCTGTAGCAAATAGTTTAGATGGGCTTGTTCATCTAAAAGAATACAGCTTAAAAAACAAAGACAGATTGTTTATGGTGGCCTACAACAATAGATACTCTAGTTTTTATACAAAATTAAAAGAAATAGTAGATGATAAAAAACTAGGCGATTTAATAAATATTTCATATAACGTTGATATAGGATATCAAAACTTTGTCCATAATTATGTTAGAGGTAACTGGAGAATAACAAGCGACACTGCAACAATAATGCTTACAAATAGCTGTCAAGATATAGACATGATGATAAATCTGAGTAAAGGTAAGTGCCAAAAGGTATCTTGTTTTTCTGATTTAAGAATATTTAATTGGGAAAACTTCAACACAAAAATGAGTGAAAATTGTTTTAGATGTTCAGAAGAAGAGTCATGTCCATTTTCAGCTAAAAAAATATATCTACAAGAAGACAAACTTATAAATAATTCAGTACATATAAATCCTACAAAAGACAATCTAGAAGCTATATTAAAGCAAGGACCTTATGGTAAATGTGTATTTTATTGTGATAATGATGTCTGTGATAATTTAACTAGTATATTTAAATTTGACAATAAAGTAACTTCAAACTTCAATATAAATGCATTTACAAAAGAAAGTGATAAAAAAATAAGACTTTTCTTTAAAGAAGGCGAAGTAGAGGCATCATTTAAACAAAAAGAAATAAAAATAAAAAGTTTTTTAAATACTGATGAAAAAATAATAAAAATAGACCAAGAAAATACTGATGAAAAGCTATTTGTAGATTTTATAGATAGAGTAAAAAATAAAAATTATAAATCTTGTATCTCAGATGTGGGAAGTGTTATAGAAAGTCATGTGGCTACATTTGCCGCAGAATTTGCAAATGTAAGTGAAACAGTAGTCGATGTAAAATCATTTTTCGATGATGCAGTAGAAATGACAAGACAAATAGAGAAAATGATGTTTTAATAAATAAAATTTATAAATTTTAGAATAAAAAAATAGGAGGTATGAGTAAAATAGTATATAAATACTTTATTTTCTCCTACCTCTTTTTATATTATAATAAAAATTAAATAAAATTATATATTGTGATTATCAAGGTGTCATCAAAAACATCAAAATAATAAAAACTAATAAAAGTCTAAATGACAAAGTGCACCTCCTAATCTACTAGTATATAATATTGTTTAAATGAAAAAATATAACAAATAATCAATAATTAATTCAAAAAACTATGGTATAATCTTAAAATAATGATTTTCTTTAATACATAGAAAGTCTGATACGGACAGGAGGGATTAAGATGTCAGATGATAGAATAATAGATTTTAATGAATTAAAAAATAAAGTAAAAGAAACTGACATAGACAAATTTGAGAATTATATGTATAATCTTTATTTTTCAGTTGCTGATGGAAGTATGACTATGGCTCAATTTACTTCAAAAATATACGATTATATGAGAGAGAATAATATATCAAATGAAAAGTTTATGAATATGCAAAAGAAATTGCTTGAAAGATATGGGGTAGATGAAGCAGAGATAGAAAGACAGCTTAAAAGCATGGGGATAAATCCAAACGATATAAATAGCTTATCTTCTATGAATATAAACGACATAAGAAATAACAACATACACTCTAACAATCAACCTAAAAAAGAAGAACCAAAAGTAGAATTTGTACCAGTTGATAATATACAAGAGACTATAGTTAAAAATTCTGATTTTTACAACAAATTTGCAAAAAGACTTGAATACGATAGTTATATAACGAGCAAATTAAAAAACGATGTAAACGATCTTAAGATAATAATAAATAAAGAGAGAGTTACTCTTATGAGTGAAGGGGATATAAACTTAGTAGACTCACAATTAAATGAATTTTTATTAGATTACAAAAATATGATAGGCAAGAAAATGAAAGTTACAATTTGTGAGAATTGTAAAGAATACGATTATTAAAATAAAAAAGGCGAACTTAAATAAGTCCGTCTTTTTTTAATTCTAAGGAAATTATATATTATCTGGTTTGTGGATAATATATAATTTCCAACCTATTAACTAAAACAACGGAATCTCCGATTCGTTGGCGCTATGAGCGAAGCGAATTTTAAGCAACGGACAAAATCGTTGGCGACATGAACGTAGTGAATTTTAAGCAACGGACGAAGTCGTTGGCGACATGAACGTAGTGAATTTTTTATAAAAAAATAGATACAAATAAAATTTGTATCTATTTTGAAGTGTGTGTTTTAGTTATTTATAATGAAAATTTTTTAATTAGCTTAACTCCATTTTGAACCATACTATTTAAAAATACTACATTCAAAAGGTCTCCTGGATGAACAAATGGGATATCATATGTATCTACCAAATTCATAGGGACTACGATATTTTTATTAATATTTTTTTCATTAAAATAAGCCTTTAATGTAACTACAAATTGATATATACATATATCTGTGCAGTCACCAACAACCACTACATTATCTATATCGTTTAATGTATTAATATCTATAGCAAAGAATCCATTTGTAGAATTTTTTTGTATAATTTCAAGATTTTTTATATCTAATAATTCATCAACTACCTTACACTCATCGCTATCAGCTAAACAGTGAGCAGGATAGCTTAATAATTCTACAGAATCTTCTTCATGAGTATCGGTAAAGGCTATAATTTTATTTAATTTGTCTTCTAATGGTTTTACAAATTCATAAATAGGATTTATAAGTTCTTTTATCCTATCAGAATATAGAGTACCTTCTTTGGCAAATCCATTGTTAATATCTACAATAAATAAAGCAGTTTTACTTAAGTCATAGTCAGCTAAATTTTCTATTGGTAAATTGTCTAAGTTTTGTTGTAAAACTTCAAATTCTTTAAGTATGTTTTCCATTTGTAACCTCCACGATAATTTAATAAAATTGTATAATTTTATATTAAATATGTCAATAGCTATAAATAATTTAGTATATTAATTGTCTAATATAACATTTATAAATAATTATAAAATTTAAAGATTTTCGTTTACTATAGTATTAATTATTTTTGGATAATTAGTGAAAACGCCGTCTACTTTTAATTTTATAAGTTTTTTCATTATAGTAATTGAATTAACTGTATACACTTGAACTGATATGCCTTTTTTGTGCGCTTCAGTTACTAATTCCTTATTTACAACATCATAAGATGGGTGTATATAGGCACAGTTACATTCTTTACATCTTTTTAATACCTTTTTTAAACTTTTATGTTTAAATGTGAAAGCTCCAACTAAGTAAGCTGTTTTAATTGTCGGGTCTAATCTAAAAATTCTTTTTAAACTTCTATAATTAAAAGAAGATATTAAAACTCTTTCTTCTATATTGTGCTTTTTAACTAAGTTGATTATATCTTCTTCGATTCCTTTATATCTAACTTTGTTGTTTTTTATTTCTATATTTATAGTTAAGTTTGTAGGTTTAATAAGCTCTAAAACTTCTTCAAGAGTAGGTATTTTACAGTCATCTCTAGAAATTAATTCATCGTTATTTAAATTTGAGTCTACTAATTGATCAAATGTCAATTTTTTTATATAACCTTTACCATCAAAAACTCTACCTAAAGTTTCATCGTGGTGAACAACAAGTATTCCGTCTTTTGTCTTTTGTACATCAAGTTCGATACCACAAATATCTAAGTCAAGCGACTTTTTAAAAGCATACATAGTGTTTTCTGGGAAGAAACCACTATTACCTCTGTGAGCGTATATATTCATATTATTCCTCCTCATAAACCTCACTAGTTTTTATTATGTGGCATATTGCCCAAGCTATAATCAATTTTGAAGTGATTAGTTATTACTCCAATTAGATATTTCTTCTGCTAGGTTGTTTAAATACTCCCAGCGCTCATATTTTACTTGTAATTCATCTTCTAGTTTGGTTTTTTCATCCATTATTTCTTGTAGTTTTGTAAAATCTGTTGCAAATTTAGATGTATCTTCTTCTAAACTAGCTATTTTTTCTTCTAATTTTTCTATATCTGCATCTATAGTGTCAAACTCTCTTTGTTCGTTATATGAGAATTTTGGTTTATTTTTTGCCTTTGGCTTTTCTTTTTTAGGTGCTTTAGGCTTTTCTTCTTTGACTTCTTCTTCAAATTCCTCAAACTCTATATTTTCTTCTTCTCTGAAATTTAAGTAATCACTGTAATTTCCTGTATATATGTTTATTTTTCCACGACCTTCATAAGCGAATATTTTATTGCAAACTCTATCTAAGAAATATCTATCATGTGAAACACATATAAGAACACCGTTAAATTCATCTAAATAATCTTCTAAACGGCTTAAAGTATCGATATCTAAGTCATTAGTAGGCTCATCAAGTAAAAGTACGTTAGGAGCCATCATAAGAACTCTAAGAAGTTGAAGTCTTCTTCTCTCACCACCAGATAAATTTTTAATATGAGTGTATTGTAGAGTTCCATTAAATAAGAACTTTTCGCACATTTGTGATGCAGTAATTTTGTGACCATCAGCAGTAGTTATATAGTCGCTTTCTTCTTTTATATAATCTATCGCTCTCATTTCAGGGTGCATCTTAGAAGTATCTTGGTTAAAGCAGCCTATTTTTACTGTTTCACCTATAGAGATTGTTCCGCTATCTGGCTTGATTTCACCATTTAAAAGTCTTATTAAGGTAGATTTACCAAGTCCGTTTTTTCCGACAATACCTATTCTATCTGTACGAGCTAGAGTGTAATCTAAGTCGTCTATAAAAGTCTTTCCATCAAATGATTTAGTTAAGTGTTCTATTTCGATTATTTTTTTACCAAGACGGCTGCTTCCAACAGAGATTTCTAATTTATCTTCTGGAGTAAAGTCGTTTTTATTTGATAATTCATCAAATCTTTGAAGTCTAGCTTTTTGTTTTGTAGTTCTAGCTTTTGCACCTCGTCTTACCCAAGCAAGTTCCTTTTTAAGTAGGTTTTGACGTTTTGCCTCCATAGATTCAGCAAGTTGAAGTCTGTTCATTTTTTTCTCTAAAAATACAGAGTAATTTCCTTCATAACTATATAAAACTCCTTTATCTAGTTCTAATATTCTATTAGTTACACGATCTAAGAAGTATCTATCATGTGTAATCATTAAAATAGAGCCTTTAAAAGAGTTTAAGTAAGATTCTAGCCAATCTATTGTATCGTTGTCTAGGTGGTTTGTAGGTTCGTCCAAAATAAGTAACTCACAAGGTGTAATAAGAGCAGAAGCAAGAGAAACTCTTTTTCTTTGTCCACCTGAAAGTTCTTTGACTTTTTGGTTGAAATCTTTTATTCCAAGCTTAGTTAAGACAGTTTTAGCACTGCTTTCTAAATCCCAAAGATTTAAAGCATCCATTTTTTCTTGTAGATTTAAAAGTTTTTCGTTTAACTTTTCATCATAGGATTTATTTATTTTGTCTAAAATATCTTGATAATCTCCTATAATTTTCATCTCTTCGCAAGTACCTTTGAAAACTTGCTCTAAAACTGTAGCATCTTCATCATAATAAGGATTTTGAGGAAGATATTCTATTCTTACTTTATTGGCTTTTGTAATAGTACCATCATCAGGTATTTCAGCTCCAGCAATTATTTTAAGTAGAGTAGATTTACCAGTACCATTTACACCGATTAATCCTATTTTTTCTTTATCATTTATGCCTAAAGAAATATTTTCAACTAGTTTTTTTTCAGAATAACTTTTGCTAATGTTTTCTAATGTTATTAAATTCATGTATCTCACCTTTATATAAAATTTCAATTTAATAATTATTATTAATTTAGATATAACTAATAATTATTAAATACTTGATGATAATTATTGTAAAGATTATCACCAAAGTATAAAATTTAATTAATAAATATTTATTTTGATTAAAATCTACATTATATTATAACTCATAAACGTGTATTAGACTAACAATATTAATAATAAAAATAAAATATTATGTAGAATATTTATTTAATTTATCTAAAAATAATATTTTATACTTTAAACTTAGAAAGGGGAATGGATTTAAATATGAAAGTGTATATATCACAATTAACAGAAACGGAAAATATTATAGATTTGCTTGAGAAATACGATATAGGTTTAGAAATAGTATTATTTGCAAGCCCTTATTGTCTAGATAAGCAAGATGAATTTATAGAGATTTATAAAAAGGAATTAGGTAGGTTATACGATGCGGTTGAATTTGGAATACATGGGCCCTATGCAGAGCTAAGTGCAGGTAGTCGAGATAATTTAATAACACAAGTTTCTACATATAGGATGCAACAAGCATATGATGTGGCGAAGAAAATGAATGCAAATTATGTAGTATATCACAATGGCTATTATCCAAAGACATATAGTTATATTGAGTGGATGCAGCGTACACCTAAGTATTGGAACAACTTCCTTAAAGATAAAAAAGACGACGATATAAAAATACACCTTGAAAATGTGCATGAAGAAAATTCTTTTTTAATGAATGAACTTATGAAACATATTTATGATGAAAAAACATCTCTTTGCTTAGATATAGGTCATGTAAATGTATATTCAAAAGTAGATATAGAAGATTGGATAAAATCATTTGGGCAATATATGAAACATATGCATATACACAACAATTATGGAGATGAAGATTCACATTTTGCAATAAATAAAGGTACTATGGATGTAATATCTATATTGAATAAATTAAAAGACAAAGATATAACTATATCATTAGAAATAACAGATGTAAATGAACTTAGAGACTCTCTAGATATACTTTATAAAAATGGTTTTATAAAATTAAGAGAATTAGCTAAAAATAATATTTAATTAAATATATTAAAATAATTCATATAATAATAAATTGAAGCTAAAATATAGCATAATGAAAACCTTATAATATTGTTGACATATGACATATATGGTATAATTTTTTAGAGAATTTAAAGTGTTAGAGAGGAGCAAATATGGATTACTTATCTATAGAAGAATTAGTAAATGCCAGCAATGGTGATTTAACAAGTAAGAGTAAAGAAGTTGAAGCTATAAATGATTTAGTTATAGATAGCAGACTTGCAAATAAAAACAATGCATTTTTCGCAATAATAGGAGAGTCTTTAGATGGACATAAATTTATAAACTCTGCGATAGAAAATGGTTGTAAAACAATAATAAAAAATAAAAGCAACGATTTAGAAATAATAGGAGAAGATGTAAATATAATCGAAGTGGAAAACACTGAGTTTGCACTTGGAGATATATCTAGATACTATAAAAATAAATTTGATATACCATTTATAGGAGTTACTGGTAGTGTTGGTAAAACATCTACAAGAGATATGGTTTATGCTGCTGTATCAAGTAAATACAAAACTCTTAAAAATATGGGTAACTTAAACAATCAATTCGGAGTGCCACTAACTCTTACAAATTTAGATAAAAGCTATGAATGTGCTGTAATCGAAATGGGTATGAGTGGATTTAATGAAATTGAATACTTAGTAAATATAGTTAATCCTAAGATAGGTGTTATATCTAATATAGGACTTTCTCATGTTGAAAGACTTGGTTCAAGAGAAGGTATATTTAAAGCTAAGATGGAAATAACTACAAACTTTGATGAGAGTTGCACATTAATAGTAAATGGCGACGACGATATGCTAACAACATTAAAAAACAAAGACTTAAACTACAACTTAAAAACTTTTGGATTTGAAAAAGACAACACAATATATTGTGTAGACTTTGAGATGAATGATAGTGATACAACTTTCAACGTTATGATAGATAACAACATAGAAAAATTCTACATACCGACAGTTGGTGAGCATAACATATACAATGCGATGGCAGCTATACTTGTAGGTCAAACTTTAGGAATAAGTTTAGATCAAATAAGAGAAGGTTTAAGAAACTTAGAAATAACTAAATCTAGAATGGACGTTATAAAAAATGACAACTATACAGTTATAGATTCAGTTTATAATGCAAGTGTAGATTCTATGAGAGCTGCTTTAAAAGTATTAAACAGATACGAAAATAGAAAAGTAGCAGTATTAGGTGATATGTTTGAAATGGGTTCATTTGCAGAAGAAGGTCACAGAGAAGTTGGTAAATGTGCTAGCGAATATGCAGATATACTTATAGCTGTTGGAGATGATGCCAAATTTATGGTAGATGAAGCTATTAAAAATAACATGGATAAAGAAAATACTTACTACTTTAAAACAAAAGAAGAAGCTATAGAAAACTTTGAAAATATTCTACAAAAAGGAGATGCTATATTAGTTAAAGCATCTAGAGGAATGCACTTAGAAGAAGTTGTAGAGTTTTTAAGTAAATAATATATAAGATATATAAGTTAAAATTTTTATTAAGCAATATAAGTTAAAACTTATATGTAAATAAAAAGCTAAATTTAGTGTAAATATTAAATTTAGCTTTTTTTAATGAATTTATTTATTTATTTCATCTATAACCCATTTTAAAAATTCTCTTATAGATTCATCCTCATATCCTATGTCTATTTCTACATTATCTATTTTAAGTATAAAATAAGTTGTAGTTATATAATTATATATATCTTCAAATTTTTTAGATTTCTCGTACATTATAATATAATTAAATAAAATACCTTTATATTCATCTTTATTGATTTCTAATATATCTTTATATATAAATTTACTTAAGTCTCTGTTATTATAAAAAAATTCCATATCATCTCTAAATTCTTCATATAATTTTATTGAATTTCTTATATCTGATATTAGCCAATACGCCTTATATGCATCATCTTCATTGTTAGTCAATAATGACATTTCTAATTTATCTATTATTTTATATATATTTGGGACTTCTTTTATAAATAGTGGGTCTTCAGAGTATTTAGTTAATAATAATATAAAATCTGCATTTTCTTTAAATATATCTCTGTTTTTTGTTCTTGAATTTTTATATGTTTGATATGTTTTATTTATAACTTCTACTAAAAATAATATTGCATCTTTTACTAATTCTTTTTCATTTATAAAATCTTCATATTTAGGTGATAGTATATCAGATGTATATAAGTATAGATAATTATATACATATAATTGTAAATATGCATTCATATAATTGCCGCTTTGACATCGTTTAAATAGTGTAATACAATCATGACAACAATAGCTACAGACATCATCTTTGAAATTATTTGATTTTATAATTTTATTGATATCTTCGTAACGTATTATATCTTTGAAGTATTTATCTTTATTGTCATAAAACCATTTTATATCGTCTTTTCTATTTTCAAAAATATGTATAAATGTGATAGGGAATATGTTGTTATCTCTAATATAGTTTTTATATAAAGTTTCATCATCCTCAATCATACTAATAAGCATATCTACATTGGGTATTTCTTTTCTAAAGAGTTTGTCATCTTTGTATTTTTTTAACCCGATATAATCTTCTTTATAATATTTTATTTCTTTCATTAAATATTCACCCCATTTTTAAATATTATTAAAAAATGAAAAAAGCAGTACATTTTAAAAAGTAGATAATTAAGTTTTATTTATGATATTACTTGTACTTTTATACAACAGATTATTGATATCAATATACAATTTTGTAATTGATTATATTTCTTACTATATATTAACATATTTATGTAGATATAAACAATAAAAAAGATACTATATTGATGAATTATAGTATCTTTTTATAAGACGTGGGAAATTGTCTTTATTTATTTTTATACGCTTTGTTTAATTTCGTCTATAGTCTGTCCGATTATCTTTATACCTTTTTCAATTTCATCTTTTTCTAATCTAGAAAATCCAAGTCTCATAAAATTATTTTGGTTTTTATTTATAAAAAATACATCTCCTGGCATAAAGATAACGCCTTTTTCGTGACATTTTTCAAGGAGATATCTAGTATCTATATCTTTTAATTTAAAGAATAGGTGAAGACCTCCATCACCCAAAACATATTCATAATCTATGTATTTTTGAGAACATTCTAAAGCAAAGTTAAATTTATCGCCATAGTATTTTCTTATTTTCTTCAGATATTTATCGAAGTTGCTGTTTTTTAAATAATCGTATAATATACCTTGATCTAAAAATGATACATGCATATTTATACTTCTTTTTACACTGACTAATTTATCTATTAAGTTTTTATCTCCAAATATCCAGCCAATTCTCATTCCCGGGAATAAAATTTTTGAAAAACTACCTATGTAAATTACTCCGTTATTTTTATTATCTAATGAACAAATCGGAAAAATATGAGAACTAGAGTAGAGTAGCTCCTCATTAAATCCATCTTCAATTATAGCTATATTGTTTTCTTTCATTATATTATAAAACTTAAATCTATCGTTTGGAGATAATACAATGCCAGTTGGATTATTATATGAAGGTGTAATATATACAAATTTAATCTTACCTTTATATTTTTTTAGTGTAGAGTTTATACTTTCAAAGTCTAAGCTATTTTTATTTAAATCCATAGGCAAAATATTTAAGTTAAATGATTTAAATATTTTTAATGATACATTGTGTGTTGGATTTTCACACAAGATATAATCGCCTGGATTAGTAAGCGAGGATATTATTATATTTAATGCCTCTGTAAATCCATTAGTAATTAATATATCTTTATTTGTAGAGTCTACATTTTTTTTATTCATATATTCCATTAAAAATTCAATTAATGGTTTGTAACCTTGTGCATAGCCATAGTTTAATAGTTTATGGCCTTCTAAGTTAAATCTATTTAAAAAAGCGCGTTTTAATTCTTCCATATCGAATTGGTCACCTGCAGGTGATATACTTTTAAACGAAATTAAGTTTGATTTCCACTGGATTTCATTTTTAGAAGAATCCATTTCATTTAAAGCTTTAGTATATTCATTTTCGTATGAAGACCAATCTACATTCCAGCTAGAAGTAGTTATAGAAGATTGTTCTTTTACAAAAGTTCCCTGACCTTTAATAGAGTAGACAAGGCCTTCTGTTTTTAATTCTTCATAAGCGCTTAACACACTATTTCTACTTACATTTAAGATAGAACATAGTTCTCTAGTTGAAGGAAGTTTACTATTTATAGGGAGTAATCCCTTTGTTATTAAATCTTCTATATAGTTTTTAATCTGCATATACACTGGTTCTTCTTTATTTAATTCAAAATTAAAAAATAACAAAATAGGCCTCCTTTATTAGAAATTAAATATATGTATTATTTAATAAATATCTACATAAAAATAAAGACAATTATATTTTAAAATATAATTGTCTATTTATAATTATAACATATATTTATATATCATAGGAAATTATATTGAGTATAGATATCAAATTTCCTATGAATTCAAGAAAGTATATACAAAATATATGTGATGACTTTTTTGATTTTTACTATTTTATAATGAATACTCTATTATTTTATCTATTAATTCGCTATAAGATATACCTTTAGCATTTGCACTTCTAGGTATTAAACTAGTTACTGTCATTCCTGGAAGAGTATTTAACTCAAGAACATAGAATTTACCATTTGATAATATAAAGTCTACTCTTACAAATGCTCTACAGTTAAATGCATCCCAACATTGTTTAGTTCTCATATTTATTTCGTTTTGAAGTGATTCTTCTAAATAAACAACTTCTTCAGTTGCAGCTTTATCACCAGTTGCATATTTTGATTCATAGTCGAAGAATTCATTTGGTGAACTTATTTTTATAGTTGGGAAAACTTCTCCGTTTAATATGAAAGAAGTGTACTCATCTCCTGGAAGATAACCTTCTATCATAACTATATCGTCAACTTCTAGACCTTTTCTTACAGCTTCATAA
This sequence comes from Clostridium sp. 2218st1_F5_2218SCRN_220325, assembly GCF_039062665.1. Lineage (NCBI taxonomy): Bacteria > Bacillati > Bacillota > Clostridia > Eubacteriales > Clostridiaceae > Clostridium > Clostridium sp. 2218st1_F5_2218SCRN_220325. The sequence goes on from NZ_JBCLNH010000007.1 coordinate 40,806, forward strand.
ACATCTTCTTTTCTGTCTACTTTGAAAGTAGCTACACTAGAACCACCGCTATTTGGTTTTATAAAAACAGGATATCCCATTTTTTCTATTGCATCGTAGTCTATTGAATCAACAGATTTTGCAATTATCCATGGAGCAGTAGGTATGTCAGATGCTTTTAATACTTTTTTTGACATATTTTTATCCATGCATATTCCACTAGTTAGAGGATCACATCCTGAATATTTAATTCCCATAGACTCTAACATTGATTGTATAGTTCCATCTTCACCGTATTTACCGTGTAAAATTAATAAAGCGAAATCTACATTTTCAGGCATTTTATTAACAACATCCATTGGGTCATTTATTATTAATTCATGTACGTCATATTTATCTCTATTTATAGCATTAAGTACAGATCTACCAGAATTTAAAGATACTTCACGTTCAGATGAAATACCACCCATTATTACAACAACTTTCTTTTTCATATTTATCTCTCCTAATTAATAAAATTTTAATTCAGTAATAAGTTATATTTATTATTTACGAAGTTTTAGTAAATATAATTTACAATTTAACTTCTATGTAATTTTAAGTTAAAGTAAATACTACCGCAGCAATATTTATTATATATTAATTATATGTATAACAAAAATAAATAGAAAGTACCACGATTGTAGTAAATAATAAAGAGGGTGGTTGTTAATAAAAAAACAAACAAAAGAGAGATAACAAATTTTGTTATCTCTTAAAAATAAAATATTTTTATGTAGATTATAATAAGAAATTACCGATTATAATTCCGCAATAATTTCCTATAACATATCCTAAAGTACCTATAAGCATTATTGGCGCTATTAATTTTGTCCATCCTTTAGAAACTGCCATAGCAGCTGCTGTCGTAGGACCACCTATACATCATTAGAAGCAAGAATTGCATCTTCTAAGTTGAATTTAAATATTTTTGCACATGTAAATGTAACTAACATATTTATAAATACTACTATAAAACAGAATACTAATAATAATGGTGAATTAACTACTATAGATTGTATAGAAGCTGGAACACCTATTACAACGAAGAATATATATATTAAATATGTACCTATTTCTTGAGTGCCTCCAAGATTAGAGAAGAAATCACTAAATACAGATGCACAAATCATTGTAACAGTAGTTATTATTAAGTATTGATTTCCAAGTAAAGTATTTAAAAGTGATAAAAATGCATTACTTGTAGGTATAGTAGATGCTAAAAACTCTGCTATAGTATTTGATACAGCTACTATTACAAATGCACTACCTATAGATAAAGCTATATCTTTTAGCGATATATCTTTACGGCTCCAATAAGAAGAAGCTGTAGTTTCTCCATCTTTAATTTCTTGTTTTTCAAATTCCTCAACATGTGGATGAAGGAAGTGTTTTCTAAAGAAATTGATTGATGGTATAGTTATTAATACAAAGAAATATAATGCCATTAATAAATTGTCAGAAACGACTGCTGCAGAAACAACATCACCAGGAAGTTCAAATGCCGCCGACATAGCAGCAAAGTTAGCACCACCACCGATATAAGAACCAGTCATCATACCAGCAACTTGAGCTAAGAAAGGTATTTTACTAGCTAAGAAGTAAAAACCTACTACGGCACCTGCCATTGTACCTATTGCACTTAACAGATAAATGACAAGCATTTTAACACTTTCTTTCCAAATTTTCTTTATATCACATTGATATAGTAAAAGTGTAATTGCAAGTGGAACAACATAAGTCCAAACGTTATCATATTTATAAATTAAATAAAATAAAAGTACCACGATTATCTATAATCATATATATTGTGGTAGATAATACAAAAACTAGCAAAAAAGTATTAAAAAGTAAAAAAGTAGATAACATATGATATGTTATCTACTTAATATATAGAGATTTTTAGTTTTATAGATAAATAGAAATAAAAAATTTAAAGGACTTGTTGGATAACTCGAAAGGCATTTTTGTATCCTATTTTTTCTATCTCATCTTGTGTATATCCGCGTTTTTGAAGCTCTTTTATTAAATTAGGAGTATCCTTAAACTCTTTTAATCCAAGCACATTAGGATTTGATGTATCTTCTAAAAATGCAGATAAACAGTCTTGGTCTATAAATCCAGAAAAATCAAATCCACAAGAAATATGATCAATACCGACTAAATCGGCCATATAATCTATATGATTTACTAAATCACCTACATCTGCTCTTTGCCAATTTTTATAATCTACAAAGTCTCTGTAGCCATTTATACCGATTATACCGCCACTTTCAGCAATCGCTTTAATCTGATTATCAGTAAGATTTCTTCTATGATCTGATAAAGCTTTTACGTTTGAGTGTGAAGCTATTACAGGTTTTGTGGCGATATTCATAATATCCCAAAATGATTTTTCGTTTGCATGTGATACATCTACTATCATTTTTAATTCTTCGAGCTTTCTAACAGCGTTTTTACCAGAGTCTGTAAGTCCTCTAAGTGGATCTCCTCCAACACCAGTTGCAAGTGCATTTTGTTCATTCCATGTAAGTGATGCATGTCTAGCTCCAACTACATCATAAAAATAATGAAGCATATCTACATCTTCGCCTATATAACTAAGACCTTCCATACCTACTAAAACACTTAATTTATCTTGTTTTAAAGCGACTTCAAAATCAGAAAACTGTTTAATTTGTTTTATAATATCAGAATTTGAATTTATTTCTTCAGTTAAACACTCTACAACTTGTTTAACTCTTTTTTGTGGACATTTATCATAAGGTGGGTCTATCCAAATTACATATATTCCACCGATTAAATTTGCGTTTTTTAATTCATCTAAATAATGATTTTTTATAATGTCTTTTTCACCTTTTAACATTTTTACAGTTACATCAGTGAATAAATCAGAATGACAATCAAATACCATTTTAAAACCTACTTTCTACTTATACTGAAATGTTTAATTATATTATAATTTATTAAAATACAGATAAAATTGCAATAAAAATTTAGTGTTTTTAAATTAAAATTAATGTAAATTCTATTGTTGGGAATTATAATAAAATAGTACAAAGATTAAAAATAGGAGAGTAATTATGAAAGCAGAAATTATAACAGTTGGAACAGAGATTTTATTAGGAGATATATTAAATACTAATAGTAGATATTTAGCTAGAGAGCTTGCAGGTATGGGGATAGAAGTTTACTATCAACTAACTGTAGGAGATAATGAAGAGAGATTATTAAGCACATTAAAAGAAAGTCTAAATAGAAGTGATATTGTTATATGTACTGGAGGTCTTGGGCCGACAGAAGACGATATAACTAAAGAAGTTTGTGCAAAATGCTTTGATTATAAACTTGAGTTACATAAACCATCATTAGAAGCTATGTTAGAGAGATTTAAACATATGAATAGAGTGCCGACTAAAAATAATGAAAAGCAAGCTTATTTCCCAAAAGAAGCATATATACTTAAAAATGACAATGGGACAGCGCCAGGTTGCATTATGGAAAAAGACAATAAAATGATAATTGTACTTCCAGGACCGCCAAAAGAAATGGAAGCTATGTTTGAAAATTATGTAAAACCTTATTTATCAAAACTTACAGATGATGTAATAGAATCAGAAGTACTTAGAATAATAGGTGTTGGAGAGTCTCAAGTCGAAAATGATATAATAGATATAATAGATTCACAAACTAATCCAACTATAGCTACTTATGCAAAAGGTTATGAGTGTACGCTTAGAATTACAGCCAAAGCAAAAAATATAGATGAAGCTAGAAATCTTATAAAACCTATGTCAGATGAGATGAAAAAAAGATTTAAACAGAATTTATATGCTACTGGAGAGACTAGTATAGAAGAAGTTGTATCAAAAATATTAGTAGAACATGATTTAAAAATTGCTGTTGCAGAATCATGCACAGGAGGTATGGTATCAGCAAACCTTATAAATTATCCGGGAATATCTTCTGTGTTTATGGAAGGATGCGTAACTTATTCTAACGAAGCAAAGATGAAATCGCTAGGAGTAAAAAAAGAAACACTAGATATATATGGAGCAGTCAGCAGTGAGTGTGCAAAAGAGATGGCTTGTGGTGTGGCAGCTAGATACAATACAAATGTAGGAATTGCGACAACTGGGATAGCTGGACCTGGTGGAGGAAGTGATGAAAAGCCAGTTGGTCTAGTTTATTTTGGAATTTATATAAATGGAGATGTTATTTCAAAGAAATATGTATTTAATGGAGATAGACAACAAATAAGAGAAAGAGCTACAAAGACTATATTAAATGATTTGAGATTAGAATTATTAAAGAAAATAAAATAATATTAAAATAAGTATATAATAAGTAATTTCATAAATTATTTTTATAAAGTTAAATTTAAGCAAGTGATGTATAAATCACTTGTTTTTCTTTTTTTTAAGAATATAATTTTAGTAAGAAGGGGGAGGGGAAAATGAGACTTAATAATAAAATAATAGAAGTTAGGCAACTTCAAAAATCTTATAAAGATGTAAAAGCTGTCAATGGAATAGATTTTTATGTTGAAGAGGGAGAGTTATTTGCATTTTTAGGATTAAATGGTGCAGGAAAATCGACTACTATAGATATGTTGTGTACGTTTTTAAAACTAGATAGAGGAAGTATAAAAATAAACAACTATGAAGTTGGAAAAGATGATGAAAAAATAAAATCATTAGTAGGAGTAGTATTTCAAGAAAGTGTATTAGATGAACTTTTAACTGTAAAAGAAAACTTAATAACTAGAAGTAAATTATATAACATGTCAAAAGATGAGTTTAATAAAAATTTAGAAGAAATAGCAGATATTACTGGAATAAGAGAAATTATAAATAGACAATATAGAAAACTATCAGGCGGACAGAGAAGAAGAGTAGATATTGCAAGAGCACTTATAAATAAACCTAAGATATTATTTTTGGATGAACCAACTACAGGATTAGATACTAAAACAAGAAAAAACGTATGGGAGATGATAAGAACTTTGCAAAAAGATAATAATATGACGGTATTTCTTACGACTCATTATATGGAGGAGGCATCAAAAGCCGACTATATAGTAGTTATGGACAAAGGGGTTATAGCAGCAAAGGGTACAACTGATGAATTAAAAGAAAAATATGCTAAAGACAAGATGATAATATATTTTGACGATGAGAAAAGTGATTTTATCGAAAACTATCTAAAAGAAAATAATTATGAGTTCTTTATACAAAACAACAATATAACTATAGAGATAAATACAACATTAGATAGTATAAAAATAATAGATGATTGTAGAATTTATATAAACTCTTTTGAAGTAATAAAAGGTAGCATGGACGATGTATTTTTAAATATTACAAAGGGGGATAAATAAGTGATTACTTTTATAAATAGAAATTTAAAGATGTTTTTTAGAGATAAAACAGCAGTATTTTTTTCACTATTAGCAGTATTTATTGTATTGGGATTATATATAGTATTTTTAGGGGATGTATGGGTAGATTCTTTTAAAGAAATAAAAGGTGCAAAAAATCTAATGAATTGCTGGATTATGGCTGGACTTATTGGAGTAACATCAGTAACTGCTAATATAGGAGCGTTTGGAATAATGGTTGAGGATAAAAGTAAAAATAAAATAAAAGATTTTGTTGTATCTCCAATGAAAAATTATAAAATTATGGGAGGATATATATTGAGTTCTTTTATAGTTGGGAGCATAATGTCTATAATCGCTTTAATAATTTCACAAGCATATCTATTATATAGTAAAGCAGAGTTGCTGTCATTTAATCAACTTATAGAAGTCGTAATAATCATACTTTTAACTACATTATCAAATAGCGCGATGATATTATTTATAGTATCTTTATTTAATAGTCAAAAGGCATTTTCAACAGCGAGTTCGATAATTGGAACATTGATAGGATTTATAACTGGGATTTATCTGCCAATTTCTATGTTGCCTAAAAATGTTCAACTAATAGTCAAGTTGTTTCCAACATCACACGGAATAAGCATATTAAGACAGATATTTATGGAAAAGCAAATGAATGAGTCGTTTGCAAATATATCGGGAAGCTATATGGATGAGTTTAAAGAAGCTATGGGTGTAGTATATTATATAGACGATAAGATAATAACAAATACTACAAGTGTATTTATATTAATAGGCTCAGCTTTATTATTTTTTATATTATCGATTTTAGTTATATCTAAAAAGAAAAAATAATAATGTTAAATTTATTATTAGTAGCATTAAAAATAAAAAGTAAAACTTTATATATTTTACATATTTTATTATCAAAAAATATAGAAAATTAAATTAATTAGTTAAAAATTTTTTACTAATGTTAAATTTTTATTATCTTATTATAACTTATTTCTAACACTAATTAATATAAAAGATAATACAATTTAATTAATATAGGTTTTATTATAAGTTAAACAACTAAAAACTAAAAAGGGAGGGACATTATGGAGGATATAATTACTACCATAAATAATATTGTTTGGAGCAATGCATTAGTAGTATTATGTTTTATTTCGGGGATTTATTTTAGCTTTAGAACGAGATTTTCACAAATTAGAAATATTAAAGAAATGGTAGGCCTTTTATTTTCGGGACAATCATCTGAAAAAGGGATATCATCTTTCCAAGGATTTTGTACAGCGCTTGCAGGTCGTATAGGAACTGGTAATATAGCTGGTGTTGCTACTGCTATAGCATGGGGAGGACCTGGAGCATTGTTTTGGATGTGGGCAATAGCTTTCTTGGGAGCAGGCTCAGCATTTGCAGAATCGACCTTAGGTCAACTTTATAAAGAAGAACACGATGGTGAATATCGTGGAGGTCCAGCTTATTACATAGAAAAAGGATTTGGAAGTACAACTTTTTCTAAAGCATATGCAACTTTATTTGCTATAGTTACAGTTATAGCTATAGGAATACTTCTTCCAGGCGTACAATCAAATTCTATAGCAGTATCTATAAACAATGCATTTGGAATAAGTGTAAACGTTACAGCAGTATTTTTAGTTATTTTAACAGGAGTAGTTATATTTGGTGGAATAAAAAGAATAGGTTCAGCAGCAGAATTTATAGTACCGTTTATGGGTGGTGCATATATATTAATGGCAGTTGTAATTATAATTGCCAATATAGGTGATTTACCAGGAGTTATAGCTTTAATATTTAAATCTGCATTTGGAGCAGAGGCGAGTTTTGGTGGAATATTAGGTTCTACAATTGCTTGGGGTGTAAAACGTGGAGTTTACTCAAATGAAGCTGGTCAAGGTACAGGGCCACAAGCATCATCAGCAGCAGAAGTTTCACATCCGGCAAAACAAGGTTTTGTACAAGCCTTTTCAGTTTACGTAGACACATTATTTGTATGCTCAGCAACTGGATTTATGATACTTATGACAGGTTGTTACAACACTTTTAATGAATTTACTAAAAATATAATGGTTGAGAATATGCCGGGATATGCTATAGAAGATATAGGGCCTGTATATACTCAAAATGCAATAAATACGTTGATACCAGGTTTTGGTGGAGCTTTTGTAGCAATAGCACTTTTCTTCTTTGCATTTACTACATTAATGGCGTATTACTATATTGCAGAAGTTAACTTAACATACTTAGTTAAAAAATTTACTGGAGGAAAATCTAGTAAATTATCTATAAATTGTCTTAGAATAGCTTTATTAGCTATGACAGCATTTGGTTGCATTAAGTCTGCAGGATTAGCATGGACTATGGGGGATATTGGTGTAGCTATGATGGCATGGCTAAACTTAATTGCTATTTTGGCATTATCAAAGAAGGCTTTATTGTGTTTTAATGATTATGAATCACAATTAAAGGCAGGGGTTCCAAGAGATGAAATCAGTTTTGATCCAATTAGATTAGGAATAAAAGGTGCTGATTTTTGGGAACAAAAACATCATAACAAAGCTAAATAGTTAAAAACTCTTTCTAATATAATTTTCGGTCTCTTAAATAATTAAGAGGCCATTTTTTTATTCTAGTATTTCAAAAAAATAAAAACTGAATGTATTTAAGCATCCAGTTTCTAGTTATTATTACTTTATTACTACTTATTAACTACAAATTTGCAGTGAATAAGATTTTATAGTGTTTTCCAAAATACAATCTAAAATATAATTAACAACACTATTACACATATAAGTTGAGAAGAATAAATCATTTTCAAAGTCTTCTTTTTCTACATATTGTCTATATAATTTGTTGAAAAATTCTTCGACACTTGTATGACTTAAAGAATCTCTTTCAATTATTTTGTTAAAATTAGTATCTTTAGCTATTAATTGAAGGTCTCTTTCGTAGACTACGTGCTTTTTAAAACTATGGGAAAATTCCCAGCGTTGACTATGTGGTACACAAAAAAAATCACATAAAAAATGGCATATAACGCCTAATTCTTGACTAAACTTACTTACAGAAAAATATTTTTCAATAAAATCAAGTGATAATTTACATAGGGATTTTATTTTTCCGATTATCATATCGAAAGATTCTTTTAAATAATGCTTATGTAAAACGTACTTAGATGTCATATCTGGTTTGATATTGCCATAAATAAAGTTCTTTTCACTTAGAAAAAACGATTTACTAGAATCTATATTTTCTATAAGTGCATTTGAAATTGTTAAATGTGTATTTAAAATCATTAATTGCACCTTCCATATAATAATTATATAATTAAATTATAGTTGTAACTTTTAATTATTTATTATAATAATAACAAGAAAATAAAAATTTTACAACCTAAAAAGTTTTTATATAAAAGGTAAAGGAGACTTAAATATGAAAAAAATATTAGTATTTATAGCTGACGGATTTGAAGAAATTGAAGCGCTATCAGTTGTAGATGTACTTAGAAGAGCGGAGTTAAAATGTGATTTATGCTCTATAAAAGAGGAGTATGTTAGGGGAACTCACAACATAACAGTAAAATCTGATTGTATAATAGATAATATCAATCAAGATGAATACGATGCTATAGTTTTACCAGGGGGATTACCAGGAGCTGATAATTTATTAGATAAAAGAGTAAAAGATATGGCAATTAAATTTAACAATGAAGGAAAAATAGTTGCCGCTATATGTGCAGCACCACAAACTTTAGAAGCATTTGGAATATTAGATGATAGAAAGTGTACATCATATCCAGGTTTTATAAAAGGTAGAGATAAAGTAAATTATTTAGAAGATCAAATAGTTGTAACAGATAAAAATATAATAACTAGTAGAGGACCTGCTACAGCATTAGAATTTGCATTTAGAATATTAGAAGACTTAGGTTATAACGAAAAAGCAAAACAAATAAAACAAGATATGTTAGTTGATTTTTATGTAGAGCATATAAAATAAGAAAACATTACCAAAAGATTGTTTAATAGGAAATTGATATAGTGATTAGAGTGTGGATATTTTGCACTCTAATTCTATTTTTAGGAAAGTATTATAAATTCATAATTGAGGAGGAAATTATGAAAAATAAAATAGGATATTTTTATATTTTATTAGCCGGAATCTTTTGGTCTACCTTAGGATTTTTAGTTAGCAAAATTAGTGATTATAATTTTTCATCTGAAGAAATAGCGTTTTTCAGAATGATAGGCGGATTTATAGCAATTAGTATATATGGAAAGCTAACTATGCCTACAATGTTTAAAATAACAAAAAAGGGAATTTTATATGTACTTGGAATAGGGATAGTATGCCAATTAGTATTTAATATATCTTATATGAGTTCAATCTCTATGGTAGGTGCATCTATGGCAGCAGTTCTACTTTATGTTTCGCCTGTATTTGTAGCGATTTTTTCTAAAATAGTATATAAAGAAAAAATTAATAAAATAAAAATATTATCATTAGTATTTTGTGTAATAGGTGCATACTTAGCAGTAACAGGAGGTAAAATCCAACTAGAAGGTATAAATACAGTTGGTATTTTTGCGGGTATAATGGCAGCGATAACTTACGCAATGCTACCAATTTTCAATAAAAATGCATTAAAAGAAATGGATAATATAACTATGAGTGCTTATGCATTTTTAATAGCTGCGATTTTAATGTGCTTTAGAATAAATCCAGTAGAAACTATTTCAAAAATAGATTCTGTAAAAGTATTTGGATATATTGCTGCTATAGGGATAATACCTACTGCAATGTCTTATATAGTATATTCTAAAGGTATATTAAAAGGTGTAGAACTATCTATAGCAGGTGTAGTTGCATCAATAGAACTTGTTTTATCAGTTATAATAGGATGGACTTTGCTTGGAGAAGATTTCTCTGTTGTTAAATTATTCGGAGTATTATTTATGGTAGTGTCTACTTTTATAGCTGTAAAAGCAATAGAAGATGTTAAGGAAGAAATAGAAGAAGACAAATATCAAACTGAGACTATATCAGAATGTAGTAAGTAAATAAAAAAGACTTCACAAAATATGTGAAGTCTTTTTTATTTTAAGTAATTTATTGAAGTATAATGTTATTTTTTATAGTAAATTCCTTGATAAGTGTCTCTTTCTTTTAAAGTTCTGTCTATATCATTTAAAACTTCCCATTTTTTAAGACTCCACATAGGTCCTACAAGCTCATCACGTTTTCCATCACCTGTAAGTCTATGTATTATCATTTCAGGAGGTAGTATTTCAAGTTGGTCACACACAAGATTTATATATTCATCTCTATCCATAAGTTCAAATTGATTTTTCTCTAATGATCTTGCAAGGGCAGTGTCTTTTATAACGTGAAGTAAATGTATTTTGATTCCATCTACATTCATATCTGCAACTGCTTTTGCAGTCTCCATCATCATGTCGTAGTCTTCTCCTGGAAGTCCATTTATTATATGAACTATAACTTTTATATTTCTATCTTGAAGCTTTTTAAGCCCTTCTAAAAATGTATTATAGTCGTGTCCTCTGTTTATTTTTTTAGATGTAACGTCGTGTATAGTTTGAAGACCTAACTCGACCCATAAATTTGTTCTTTCGTTAAGTTCTGCTAAATAATCAACTACATCATCTTCTAAACAGTCTGGTCTTGTAGAAATTGAAAGACCTATTACATTTTCAAAAGATAGTGCCTCTTCAAATTTATCTTTTAATACATTTAGTGGAGCATAAGTATTAGTATAAGCTTGGAAATAAGCTATATATTTCGCATTAGGCCATTTTTTATGCATCATAGCCTTGATTTCTGCAAATTGCTCGCTTAATGGACTTGCTGGATTTCCAGCAAAATCACCAGAACCACTATTACTACAATAAGTACATCCACCTTTTGAAACTTTACCATCTAAGTTTGGACATGTAAATCCAGCATTTAAAGAGACTTTAAATACTTTTTCACCAAAGTTATTTCTAAGGTAGTAATTCCAAGTATGGTATCTTTTATTATCATCAAATGCATATTTAAATTTTGCCATTTTAATTCACCTTTTCATAAATATTATATTTTAGAGAATAATAAGAAATTATAGATATTAAATAATCATAATTTCTTCACATATATCTCAAAGAAATCTATATACTTAAATGTATTTCGTTAGAATACAGATTTCTTTATGATTTTTATTATATCATTTTAGTATTATATCATATTTAGGTTAAAATAATAAAAGTTTTCTAATTAATATTGTTTTTTGGATTAGATATGATATAATGACATCATGACAACGTATTAAATATGTCTTTAATTTCTTGACCAAAAGTTTTATCAATGGGATAATTATATCATTATTGATTAAAGTATATTTATTAAGAGAGGAAGAAACATGATAGATAAAAATAGTCCATTACCACTATATTTTCAACTACAAAACAAACTTTTAGAAAAGATAAAAGATGGTACATATCCGCAAAATAAAGCTCTACCGACAGAACATGAATTAATACAAAGCTATGGCGTAAGTCGTACAACTGTAAGACAAGCAATCGACAATCTAGTTAAAGAGGGTTATATTGAAAAACGTAGAGGTGTAGGAACTTTTGTTGCTGAAAGAGAAAAGCTAAATTCATGGGATTTGGGAAGTTTAAAAAGCTTTGAAGAAGCATTTAAAGAAAGTAATCATAAGATAAGAACAGAAGCACTTTCAATTAAAGCTATAAAATTAGATTCTAAATTACAACAGATTTTTGGAGATAAAGAAAAGGAAGTCTATGAATTAGAAAGAGTAAGATTTATAGATGAACGCCCAGCGATGAGTATTATAACTTTTGTGCCGGCCTCTATATTTTCCAATATGGACAGATATGATTTTTCATCTGTATCATTATATAAAACAATGTCAGAGGAATATAATATCAATATATGTTATGCAGAAAAGGAATTTAGAGTAGTTGCGGCGGGGAGAGAAGACGCTCAAAAGCTAAAACTTAAAGTTGGAAGTCCACTTCAAGAAGTGAGAACAATTACTTATGATGATAATAATAGAGTAATAGAGTATTCTATATCTAGAGATTCTGGGGACATTAGTACGTACAAAATTAAGTTAAAATACAGAGGTAAATAAAAAGTTGATGAAAATCTGTGAGAAATTACGAGTATTTACAAATTTCGACTTTTTACAAAATTAATATTAAAAAGATAAAGTTTATATCATATTTTATATAAAAAATTATTATATTTTTGTAGAATTTGGAATAATACATGTTATAATGATTATGAAATATGAAAACGTTAAGGAGGATTAAAACATGAGATTTTTTTTAGATACAGCTAATATTGACGAAATAAAAGCAGTGAACGACATGGGAGTAATAGACGGTGTAACAACTAACCCATCTTTAATAGCAAAAGAAGGAAAAGACTTCAAAGAAACTATAAAAGAAATTGCATCAATAGTTGATGGAGCTATAAGCGGAGAAGTTAATAGTGATGATGCAGAAGGTATGATAGTAGAAGGACGTGAAATAGCGGCAATTCATCCAAATATGGTAGTAAAAATACCTATGACAGGTGAAGGTTTAAAAGCTGTAAAAGTTTTAACTAAAGAAGGAATAAAAACTAACGTAACATTAATATTCTCAGCAACTCAAGCATTACTTGCTGCAAGAGCTGGGGCAACATACGTATCACCATTTTTAGGAAGATTAGACGACATATCTACACCAGGTATGGATTTAATAAGAACTATAGCTGAAATATTCGCAGTTCACGAAATAGATACACAAATCATAGCAGCTAGCGTTAGAAATCCAATACACGTTATAGATGCAGCACTTGCTGGAGCTGATATAGCTACTGTTCCTACAAAAGTAATTGAACAAATGTTAAAACATCCTTTAACAGATCAGGGGATAGAAAAGTTCAAAAAAGACTGGGAAGCTACATTTGGTAAATAAAAAAAATTGACCTTAGTTTTATCACAACGTTTTAATTTAATGGAGGAAATATATGAACAATTTAGATGTGAAATGTATTAATGCAATTAGAGTACTAGCAGCTGATGCTATACAAAAATCAAATTCAGGACATCCTGGATTACCACTTGGTGCTGCTAGTATGGCATACACTTTATGGACAAAAATGAATCACAATGGTAAAAATCCTGACTGGAAAAACAGAGATAGATTCGTATTATCTGCAGGTCATGGTTCAATGCTTGAGTATTCATTACTACACTTATTCGGATATGGAATAACTGTAGATGACATAAAGGAATTTAGACAATGGGGAAGTAAAACACCTGGACATCCAGAATACGGTCATACTAAAGGTGTAGAGATAACTACAGGCCCTTTAGGACAAGGTATATGTAATGCTGTAGGTTTTGCAATAGCTGAAGCAAAACTTGCTGATAAATTCAACAGAGATGGATTTAATATAGTAGATCATTATACATACGCTATAACAGGTGATGGATGCCTAATGGAAGGTATATCTTCAGAAGCTTCTTCACTTGCAGGTACATTAGGTCTTGGTAAATTAATATTACTTTACGATTCAAACAACATAACTATAGAAGGGGATACAGATGTAGCATTTACAGAGGATGTTGCTAAACGTTATGAAGCTTATGGATGGCAAGTATTAAATATAGAAGATGGAAACGATATAGATGCTATATCAAAAGCTATAGATGAAGCAAAAGCTGAAACTGAAAAACCTTCTATAATAATCGTAAAAACTCAAATCGGATATGGTTGTCCAGCTAGACAAGGTTCAGCTAAAGCTCATGGTGAGCCACTAGGTGCTGACAACATAAAAGAAATGAAAGAAGTAATGAAATGGGAAGCTGAAGACTTCTTTATACCACAAGATGTTTACACTAATATGGAAACATATATAGCTAACGGTGAAAATGCTGAACAAAACTGGAATGAGTTATTTGCAAAATACGAAGAAGCTTATCCAGAATTAGCAGCAGAATATAAAAAATGGCATGATTTAGATGTTACTGATGAATTATTAAATAGTGAAGAATTCTGGAAATTTGAAAAAGGATGTGCAACTAGACAATCATCAGGAGATGTATTAAATAGATTAACATCATTCATACCAAACTTAATGGGTGGATCTGCTGACTTAGCACCATCTAATAAAAGTGATATGAAAAACACTGGATTCTTCTCAAAAGAAGACAGAAGTGGACAAAATATACACTTTGGTGTAAGAGAGCATGCAATGGCTGCAATATCTAATGCAATAGCTGCTCACGGTGGACTTAAAGCTTATTGTGCGACATTCTTCGTATTTAGCGATTATATGAAAGGTGCAATGAGATTATCTTCTTTAATGAACTTACCAGTGACTTATATATTAACTCACGATAGTATAGGTGTTGGAGAAGATGGACCTACTCATCAACCAATAGAACAATTAGCTGCACTTAGAAGTTTACCAAACATGACAGTATTCAGACCAGCTGACTCAAATGAAACTGCTGCTGCTTGGTTCTACGCTGTAACAAACAAAACTACACCAACTTCATTAGTATTAACAAGACAAAACTTACCACTATACGATATAGATGGAAAAGTTGCTTTAAAAGGAGCTTATATATTAAAAGACTCTCAAAAAGAAACTCCAGATGTAATACTTATGGCATCAGGTTCAGAAGTTGAATTAATAATGGGTGCTGCTGATGAACTTGCTAAAAAAGGTATTGACGCTAGAGTAGTAAGTATGCCATCATTTGAATTATTCGAAGCACAAAGCGCTGAATACAAAGAAAGCGTACTTCCAAACGCTGTTAGAAATAGAGTAGCTGTAGAAGCTGCATCTTCTTTCGGATGGTATAAATACGTTGGTTTAGATGGTGAAGTAATCGCACTTGATCACTTCGGAGCATCTGCACCAGCATCAATATTATTTAAAGAATTCGGATTTACAGTTGAAAACGTAGTTGAAACTGCATTAAGAGTTGTAAATAAATAATTTTAAATAGAAATAAAAGGAGGAAAAATCTAATCTTGATTTTTCCTCCTTTTAAATTTAAAAAATCCTAGGATATGATACCTCTATCATAATCCCAGGATTAAATGTAATTACTATGACCTAATTAATTATAAATAGATTATAGTTAACTAGCATATTAATTAGCTTTTTCTTCTGGATATTGAAGGGCATCTACGCCTTCTTCACCAGTACGTATCTTAACTGCATTTTCTACAGATGATACAAATATCTTACCGTCGCCTATATTACCAGTATATAAAACCTTTTTAGCAGTATCTATAATAGTTTGTACTGGCACTTTTGCGACTACTATCTCAACTAATATCTTAGGATGTAATTCCATTTCTACTGCAACACCTCTATAATATTTAGGAGCACCTTTTTGAGTACCACAACCTAAAACATTAGAAACAGTCATACCCATTATGCCTATATCACTCAAGGCATCTTTTAAATCTTTAAATTTATCTTGATCTGTTATTATTTCAATTTTTGTCAATTTAATATCAGAAGCTACTATATCTGAAGAAGCACTTTTGCTTACTAGTTGTACTGGAACAGCTTTGTCAACAGATACTTTTTCTGCTGCAGTTTTTAATTTTCTAACTGTACTTGCTTTTGCAAAGTCAGCATATGCACTTGATAGACCATGTTCTAATTTATCAAGGCCGACGATTTCTTCTTCTTCACTAACTCTAAGACCTAAAGTAGCATCTATAGCTTTGAATAATATAGTAGTAGTTACTAAAACCCAAGCCATAACAGCTAATACACCTAAACATTGAACTCCTAATAGATGAAAACCTCCGCCATATGCTAGACCACCATCTACTGCAAATACACCTGTAAGAATTGTACCTATTGCACCACATGCACCGTGGACACCTATCGCACCGACTGGGTCATCTATTTTTAATTTTTGATCTAAAAATTCTATTACGACAACTACAGTTAGGCCTGCGACTATACCTATTATACATGCACCAATTGGATTAACTACTGCACATCCTGCTGTTATTGCAACAAGGCCAGCAAGTGAACCATTTAGAGTCATTGAAACATCAGGTTTTTTATATTTAACCCAAGTAAATATCATTGTTGTTACTGTTGCAGCAGCGGCTGCTATATTAGTTGTCACAAATACGCTACCTGCAAGAATTAAATTATCATCACCAGTCATTGAAGTTGTCGAACATCCGTTAAATCCAAACCAACAAAACCATAATATAAATACTCCAAGAGCACCAACTGTTATATTATGTCCTGGTATTGCATTTGCACTGCCGTCTTTGTTGTATTTTCCAATACGAGGTCCTAAAATTTTAGCACCTACTAAGGCTGCTAGACCACCTACCATATGAACTGCAGTAGAACCTGCAAAGTCTATAAATCCTAATTGAGAAAGCCAACCGCCACCCCAAATCCAGTGACCTGATATAGGATAGATAAATGCACTTATTGCAATTGAATAAGCTAAATAAGATTTAAATTTTGTTCTTTCTGCCATAGCTCCTGAAACTATAGTTGCAGCAGTAGCGCAAAATACTGTTTGGAATATTACATATGCCCAAGAAGTATAACTACCTTCGACACCATAATTACCTTGGATAAAAAAGTCGAGTCCGCCTATTAGTTTACCACTGCCAGCAAACATCAAACCAAATCCAAATATCCAAAAGACTAACGCTCCACAAGCGAAATCCATCAAGTTTTTCATTATAATATTACCTGCATTTTTTGCTCTAGTAAATCCTGTTTCAACCATTGCAAACCCAGCTTGCATAAAGAATACTAAAGCAGCTCCTAATAATACCCAAATCGTATCGACTGATGAATACATAATAAATCCTCCTAATAATTAAATTTTCATAATTTCCAATATAAAAGATAAAGCAAATATTGAAAAATTTATAAATCCTAAATACATAAGTTAAAAAGAAATTAAAGGCGTGTACCCACCATTTATCTAGATAGAGTACACGCCTTTGTGTAGATAGTATTTAGTTATGTTAAAATATGAATTTAAATATTTTATACGCTAAATAATAAATCTGTATAAGTTGGGAATGGCCAGTAGCCTTTTCCTACTAATGTTTCTAGTTCGTCAGCTATAGCACGAACTTCATTCATTTGAGATAATACTGTATCATGATAGTATTTAGCTAATTTTTCGCTATCATCACAATCTTTTGCACCTAAAAGAACTTTTTCTAAATCAGCAGTTTTCTTAGCTAAACAGCTACTTAGTGAAGAGATTTTAGATACTAAATTAGTTTCTAAAGATATATCTATGTCTGAAGATAAGTCTTTTTTAGCTAAAGCAGATTCTGTTAAATCTTTAGAATAATTACATACAGCTGGTATAATATCTTTTTTGATCATTTCAAGCATTGTAAGTGCTTCAATATTTATAGTTTGAGAGTATTTTTCAAGCAGTATTTCTTTTCTTGATTCTAATTCTAATTTAGTATATACTCCGTGTTTTTCAAATAATTTTATATTTTTTTCATCTGTATAATGAGGTAGAGCTTCTGCAGAAGATTTTAAATTTAATAATCCTCTAGATTCTGCTTCAACTACCCATTCAGGTGCGTAGTTATTTCCATTAAATATTATAGCTTTATGTTCTTTTAATATTTTCTTTAGTACTTCATTTAAAGCTTTATCTATATCGTCTTTTCCTTCGATATAATCAGAAACATAATCAAGAGATTCAGCAACTATAGTATTAAGTATAGTGTTAGGGCAAGCTATATTAGCAGTAGAACCTAACATACGAAACTCAAATTTATTTCCTGTAAATGCAAATGGAGAAGTTCTGTTTCTATCTGTAGTATCTTTTTTAAATGATGGCAATACACCGACATCTATTGCTAATGAATTTAAAGTTTCTTCATTGTATGGAAGGTTTTCTTCAATACATTTTAATACTTTTTCTAAATCAGTACCTATAAACATTGATAATATTGCAGGAGGTGCTTCATTTCCACCTAGACGATGGTCATTTCCAGCATCTGCAACTGATATTCTAAGTAAGTCTTGATTTTCATGAACAGCTTTGATTATTGCTACTAAGAAAGTTAAGAATACTTTGTTGTTTATAGGGTCTTTACCAGGGCTTAATATATTTTTACCTGTATCTGTTGATATAGACCAGTTGTTGTGTTTACCAGAACCGTTGACACCAGCAAATGGTTTTTCATGTAATAAACACATTAAACCGTGTTTACAAGCTACTTTTTTCATAACATCCATAGTTAATTGGTTGTGGTCAGTAGCGACGTTTGTAGTTGTAAATATAGGAGCTAACTCGTGTTGAGCTGGAGCAACTTCGTTGTGTTTAGTTTTTGCTAAAACTCCTAATTTCCACAATTCTTCATCTAAATCTTTCATATATTTAACTACTCTTGGCTTTATTGCACCGAAGTAATGGTCATCTAACTCTTGGCCTTTTGGAGGTTTTGCACCAAATAAAGTTCTACCAGTAAATTTTAAATCTATTCTTTTATTGTATAAGCTTTTATCTATTAAGAAATATTCTTGTTCAGGACCAACTGTAGTAGTAACTCTTTTTACATCTGTTTCTCCTAAAAGATGTAAAAGTCTTACAGCTGATTTATTTATAGCTTCCATTGATCTTAATAAAGGAGTTTTCTTGTCAAGTACTTGACCTCCATATGAGCAAAAGGCTGTAGGAATACATAAAGTACCATTTCTCAAGTATGCATAACTAGTTGGGTCCCATACTGTATATCCTCTAGCTTCAAAAGTAGATCTTAAACCTCCTGAAGGGAATGATGAACCGTCTGGTTCACCTTTTACTAATTCTTTACCAGAGAACTCCATGATTACTTTTCCATCATTAGTTGGACTTATAAAACTATCGTGTTTTTCAGCAGTAATACCAGTCATTGGTTGGAACCAATGAGTAAAATGGGTAGCACCATGTTCTATTGCCCAATCTTTCATTGCAGTGGCAACTACATTTGCAACTTTTAAATCGATTGGTTTACCGTCTTTTATAGTGTTTTGTAATGCTTTATAGACATCTTTAGGCAGTCTTTCTTTCATCACAGTTTCGTTAAATACTAAACTTCCAAATATTTCTGGGACTTTTGTCATAATAATTACCTCCAAAATTTAAAAATAAAAAATATTTAATAAATATAGACTTATACATCATCATATAATCTAATAATTACTTAAATATCTTGAAAAAAAGAAAAGCGCTGTAGGATACTTATAACCTACAGCGCCTTTGCTGTTTTAATTAACTTTATAAAAATATTGTATGCTTGATGGAATAATATGTCAATCAAAAATAAAGAGTTTTTTTTATTTTATATAAAATTAAAATTTTTTAATTTATAAAAATAAAAAGACTACATTATATGCGTGAAATTGCTATTATATATAATATATTACAAAAAATATCAGGAGAAATAGGAACCATATTATCAATAAGTAAATATTGACATGTATTAATAAATATTTTATAATTATCACATTGAACAAGGGTGTTCATTATAGGGTATGAATATTTATTTAATACCCTATAATGAGCGCCCTTTTTTGGGTGTATTAACAAAATTTAGGGGTAAATAGGAGGAATTTGATGGATTATAAAACTAGTGAAGTTTTAGGATTTATAGAGGAGAATGACATAAAATTTATACGCTTGGCATTTTGTGATATTTTTGGGAATCAAAAAAATATAACTATAATGCCTACTGAATTAAAAAGAGCATTTGAAGAAGGCGTTTCTTTTGATGCATCGGCAGTAACTGGTTTTATGAATGTAGAAGAGTCAGATTTATTGTTAATACCAGAGGCTAGCACAATGTATCTACTACCGTGGAGAATGCAACATGGCAGAGTAGTTAGATTCTTTTGCAATATAAAACATCCAGATGGAAGAAATTTCGAGGGAGATTGTAGAAATATATTAAAACAAGTTATAAAAGAGAGTAGAGATAAAGGGTTTGTCTGCAAAATAGGTTGCGAAAGTGAATTTTATTTATTTGAACAAGATGAATTTGGAAATCCAACTATGATTCCTTATGATAGAGGAACTTATTGCGATATATATCCAAACGATAGATGTGAAAATATAAGACGAGATATTTGTCTTTCGCTTGAAGAAATGGGAATAAAAACTACAAGTTCACACCATGAGCAAGGACCTGGACAAAATGAAATCGATTATGAATATTCAGATGCACTTACTGCAGCAGATAATTTAATCAGCTTTAGGTCGCTTGTAAAAACTAAGGCTTGTGAAAATGGGCTCTTTGCGTCATTTATGCCGAAACCTTTAAATATAGAGTGTGGAAGTGGACTACATATAAATATTTCTTTATATAAAGATGGTGTAAATCTTTTTAAAGATAAAAGTTCTGATAATTATAAATATACTAAAAAGTTTTTAGCAGGGATATTAAACCGCATAGAGGAAATTACTTTGTTCTTAAATTCATCTACAAATTCATATGCTAGATTAGGAAAAGACAAAGCTCCAAAATATATAACATGGTCAAAAGAAAATAGATCACAACTTATAAGAATACCAGCATCAAAAGGAGATAGATGCAGGATGGAACTTAGATCACCAGATTCTAGTTGTAATCCATATATAGCATTTGCACTGCTTATTAAAGCTGGGATAGAAGGTATAGAAAATAATTTAGAACTTTGTGAACCTAAGAATATCAATTTATTTGACATAGATGAAAATAAAGTAAACGATTTAAAAAAACTACCACAAGATTTAAATGAAGCGATAAATCTAGCAAAAGATAGTGAGTTTATAAAAACAGTATTACCACAAAAGACTATTGAAAATTATATAAATGACAAGAAAAAAGAGTGGGATATATATAGTTCAATAACTGATAAATTTAAAGCTGAAAAAGAATTATATTTTGAAGTGCTTTAAATTATAAAAAGGGGGGACCTATATGAGTTGTGCGCTGATAGTGTCAACGTCGGAAAAAGGAAAGAGCTTTTTTAGTGATTTAATAAAGACAGTTGGAATTTCCAATACGGTCACTGTTGGCAGTGGTAGTGAAGCGAGGCGTATATTAAATAGAACTGAATTTGATTTAGTTGTAATAAATGCTCCATTATCAGACGAATTTGGACATGAACTTGCAATTGCAATAAGTAAAAATTATAATACAGGAGTTTTATTAGTAGTAAAAAATGATATAGCTGATGCAGTTTCAGCTAAGGTAGAAGACTATGGTGTATTTGTTATAGAAAAACCGTTAAATAGACAATTTGTGTATAAAAGTATTAAGTATATATATATTTCAAGAAAGAAATTTTTAGGTCTTCAAAGTGAAAATGAAAGACTTAAAGTAAAAATTAGTGAAATTAGACTTATAGATAGAGCAAAATGTATTTTAATACAGTACTTAAATATGAGTGAGCCCCAAGCGCATAGATATATAGAAAAGCAAGCTATGGATTTAAGAGTAACTAAAAAAGAAATTGCAGAAAATATTTTAAAGACTTATGAAATGTAAGTAATTTATTAAAAATTTTTATTCGTGTAGGAGGTATTAGTATGTCAAAGTATGTATTTGTAACAGGTGGTGTAGTATCAGGCTTAGGAAAGGGTATAACAGCAGCATCTTTAGGAAGATTATTAAAAGCGAGAGGATTTAAAGTGGCAGCACAAAAGCTTGATCCTTATATAAATGTAGACCCGGGGACAATGAGTCCATATCAACATGGGGAAGTATATGTAACAGAAGATGGAGCAGAAACTGACTTAGATTTAGGTCATTATGAAAGATTTATAGATGAGGATTTAAATAAATACTCAAATTTGACAACAGGAAAAGTATATTGGAATGTGTTAAATAAAGAGAGAAAAGGGGAATATCTAGGTGAAACTGTCCAAGTTATACCTCATGTTACTAATGAAATAAAGAGCTTTATATACAATGTAGGTGAAAAAAGTGATGCAGATGTAGTTATAACTGAAATAGGTGGTACGACAGGTGATATAGAGAGTCAGCCGTTTTTAGAAGCTATAAGACAGGTATCATTAGAAGTAGGAAGACATAATTGTCTATTTATTCATGTTACATTAGTACCATACATAAAAAGTTCAGGAGAACATAAATCAAAGCCAACACAACACTCAGTTAAACAATTACAAGGTTTAGGAATTATGCCAAATATTATAGTAACTCGTTCAGAAGCTCCTTTAGATGAAGTTATTAAAAAGAAAATATCACTATTTTGTAATGTAAAACAAGACTGTGTAATAGAAAATAAAACAATAGATGTACTATATGAAGTGCCGATGATGTTAGAAGAACAAAATTTATGCGATATAGTTTGTAGAGAACTTGATTTAAAATACGATAAATGTGATTTATCAGATTGGACTAATATGTTGAGTAGAGTTAAAAATAGAGATAAAACTGTAAAAATCGCTTTAGTCGGAAAATACACTAAACTACATGATGCATATTTATCAGTAGTTGAGGCTTTATCTCATGCAGGTTATGAAAATGGTGCGGCAATAGACATAAAATGGGTAGATGCAGAAGGTGTAAATAAAGATACAGTAAATTCATTATTAGGAGATTGTCAAGGCGTATTAGTACCAGGTGGATTTGGCGATAGAGGAATAGAGGGTATGATTTGTGCTGCAAATTATGCAAGAGTAAACAATATACCTTACTTAGGAATATGTTTGGGAATGCAAATAGCAGTAATCGAATATGCTAGATATGTTTTAAATATGAAAGATGCAAACTCTACAGAATTTAATTTAGAAACAAAATATCCAGTAATAGCACTTATGCCGGACCAATTTGGAAATATAATGGGTGGAACAATGAGACTTGGAGCATATCCTTGCAAAGTAAAAGAAGGCACTATGCTTTATAAATGCTATGGAGATTTAAATATTTCAGAAAGACATCGCCATAGATATGAATTTAACAACGATTTTAGAAAGCAAATGATAGAAAATGGGCTTACTATAGCGGGAACATCACCAGACGAAAAGCTAGTTGAAGCTGTTGAAGTAAGTAATAATAAGTTTTATGTTGGAGTTCAATATCATCCAGAATTTAAAAGTAGACCAAATAGAGCAAATCCAATATTTAAAGGTTTTGTAAAAGCATCAGTTGATATGCTGTAAAACGTGGTATAATAAAATATATTTGATGTATAATCATAATAATTATTTTTGTATATTTGTAAATAAAAATTCAAAATGGGGTGAAGATATGGACAGTAAAAAATTTGTAATGTCGTATAGTGGTGGAAAAGACTGTATGCTTGCAATGCATAGAAAGATAAAACAAGGATGGACACCAGTAGCATTAATAACTACAGTAAAAAAAGATTCAGTAGATTCTTGGACACACTCAATAAATAAGAGGTTATTAGATAAAGCCAGTGAAAACTTAAATATACCGATAATATATGTTGAATGTGCAATTGATGATTATGAAGAAAAATTTGAAGAAAAGCTAATAGAAGCTAAAAAAATGGGTGCGACTACTGTAATTTATGGAGATATAGATATAGAGCTTCATAGACAGTGGGATATAGATAGAGCGACTAATGCAGGTCTTGATTATGAGCTACCTCTATGGCAAGCAGATAGAGAAGAAGTTGTACATGAATTTATAGATAATGGATTTAAAGCAGTAATCAAAAAAGTAAATCTAGAAAATATGAATGGAGACTTTTTAGGAAAAGTGCTTGATAGAGAGCTTATAAAAGAAATCAAAAAAACAGGATCTGATGCATGTGGAGAAAATGGAGAGTACCATACATTTGTCATAGATGGACCGCTTTTCAATAGCCCTATTGAATTAGATATAACAGGTAAGACTTTTTCTAATGGATATGGTATTTTAGATATAAACTAAAATTTATGTATAGAATAAAAATGTGCTATTTAATTTAAATAGCACATTTTTATTTGCTTTCTACCCAAATCGGAGCACTTATAGTTTTTTTGTTGTTTTCTTGAACTATTATTAAATAGTAATATGAGGATTTACAAAATTCTTTTAATGTAAATTCAGATTTTGTCAAATATGAATTACATTTTATATTTTTCAAAACTTTATTGTTATTGCTTATAATATAAATATTTTTGATTTTATTTTGGTAAGTTGAATCTATGGCACTTATATTAAAATTTAATTTAGATGGGTTTTTTATAATTGAGCCCATATTAGAACTATTTATAGTAAATTCTAAATTTAAATTTTGGTTATTTGATACATAAGTTCTTCTATTTTTTAAGCTATTTAAAATACTATCTTTATTTAAATCAGTTGCTAGAGTTTTTGTAAAAAACTTAGTACTTATAGGTGATATATGCCACCCGTTGTCTAAAGCTTCGTTATATATATCTAGATAAAACGGTGATGTTGAGTTTAAGTCATGGTTACTTATATCTATAGATGTAAATATCACATCTCCATAATTTGAAAACTTCATGTAATTAAAGCAGTCTAAGTCGTTTGACTTAGGAGTAAATGAACATATTAAATCATCTATATAAAATAACTTTTTATATAAGTTTTCAAGCTTTAATTTTGATATTTCATTATAGTTATCTTTTATATTATCATTAAATACAATAAAATCATTAGTATCACGAGGTATATTGATTTTATATGCGTTTAGAGATAAAGAAGCATTTTTTTTGTATTTTTGAATCGAATTAGTATTTTCGCCTATGGTATTTTTATTACTATAAATTGTGTTACATAAAATATTATAATCGCAGTTTATGTAGATATTAGGGGTATTTTGAATATCTATAAAATTCCCAGTAAAATTTTTATAAATAGGAGTACCAACAGTAAAATACCATTCTAATGATGAAGAATTACTAGATTTATCGCTTATACAAATCTTGACAATTTGTGTTCCTCTTTTAAATTTTTTATTAGGAGTATACTCTATATTATTGTTTGTTATTATAGCTTTATGTGTGACATCTTTGTTATTTA
Organism: Clostridium sp. 2218st1_F5_2218SCRN_220325; assembly: GCF_039062665.1. Lineage (NCBI taxonomy): Bacteria > Bacillati > Bacillota > Clostridia > Eubacteriales > Clostridiaceae > Clostridium > Clostridium sp. 2218st1_F5_2218SCRN_220325. Next base: position 66,270 of record NZ_JBCLNH010000007.1, read on the forward strand.
CATATAGTTTTATTGATTTTAAATCAACGCCACTTTTATCATAAAAACTAGCTTTTATAGTTGGTTTAGATATTATATAATCTTGTGATTTAGTAGGCGTAATAATTTTAATTGTTGGAGGAGTATTATCTTTTGATATACTATTTAATTCAATTAAATCTTTAGACATAAAAAATACAAATAATATAAAAAATACAGCTATAAATTTATAAAATTTCATAATTTCGTCCTTTCAACAATAAAATATTTATAAAAAGTAATAATTATTTTAAAATAAGAAATCTTTTAAAAGTAGTATGCTCATATAAATTTTATAAATTCAATAAAATAAAAAATATATTCGGGGGGATTCGTTATGTTGGTCGATTTAATAGAAGTTAAAACAAATGAAAAAGAAGCATTGAAAAATTTTTTAAAGAAGATTCCGCTTTTGAGTAAGGTTATACAATTTAACAGAGGGATAAATGATATAAATTTAAAATATATAGAGTATAAAATTTTGAAATATAAAATAAATAACTACGAAAGCAGTATTTTAAAAAATAATTATAGAATAGTAGTTTTAAATACTTATACAGGATATATGAAATGTGTCGACGAAGTGCCAACTACAGTAAAAAAATATATAGCTAGGGACTGTATTCAAAAATCAAAGATAAACGAATATATTTTAAAAAATAAAATAAAAGGACAGTTAGAAAATCAATGTAAAAAATATGAAGATGAAAAATTAGTTTTAGACGAGATTTTGAGTATTTATAAGCCATTTTGGACTTGTAAATACAACGGCAAAAAGATATTTTTAGATGCATAAAAAAACTTGAGGAGTTTTTCTCCTCAAGTTTTTTATTAAATTTATTCTAGATAAAGCAGTCTATTGATTAGGTGTGTTATATAGGTTTATTATTAATTTAAGATTTTTTATTAGTTAAATAATCTAAACTCTTTATAGTATAACCTTCTTGTTCCCAATGAGTTAAAACTTCGTCTAGTATCTCTGCATTAGTTTGGGAATTAGAATGAAGTAGTACAATAGCTCCAGGGTGGGTTCTAGAGTAAATTTTATTTTTTGCTTCTTCGTGGCTAGGTTGATTAGAGTCATACCAATCTACATATGCAAAGCTCCAGAATATAGTTGAATATCCTAAATCTTGTGTGTATTTTAGAGATCTTTCACTAAATTTACCCATAGGAGGTCTGAAATATTTAGGCATTTCTTTTCCAGTAACGTCTTTATATGCATCAGCTACTGAAACTATCTCTTTTTTGAATTTATCTAAATCATCAATACTAGCCATAGAAACATGACTTTTTGAATGATTGCAGACTAAATGACCTTCATTTACCATTCTCTTTACCAAGTCGGGGTTATTTCTTATATAGCTTTCAACTACAAAGAAGTTAGCAGGTGCATTGTGTTTTTTTAATGTATCCAAAAGTAAGTTTGTATATCCGTTTTCATATCCAGCATCAAATGTCAAATATATAACTTTTTCATTTGGATCGCCTACATAATAAGTATTATAGTCCCTAAAAAAGTCGGCTTCTTTTATGGGGTCTGGTTGTTTATGGTCTTGTCTTGGATTAAAGTACCAATTATACTCAGTGCTGTCTAAACCTGTATCAAAGATTTGAGTTTTAGATTTATTAAATAAGTTTGAGTTTGTTATGGCGATTATTCCAAGAAGAAGAACAAAAAATCCTATAATAAAATAATTTCCAACATTGCTTTTTTTCAATGGAAATCCTCCTTACAAATTAAATTAAATTATTAATATTTTCTTAAAATTAGTAAAAAATATTCATGTAATATATTAACTATCTATTTATTAAAAATTATATCAAATTTAAATTTGTTAAGTTCCAAAAACACAAACTATTAACACTTATAACAAACATTTAAATTTTCTTAACATAAGTTAAATATATTAAGTCGTAAAAATTTATTTAAACATCAAGAATTATGTAGTAAAGTATAATTTAGAATATAAATTTAGGAGGGAGGAATCATTATAAATATTATAAGTATTGTAAATAATGTAGTATTTCTAGATATAAAATCAAGTGAAATAAATAAAATAAATAGCGAAATTTTAGAAATTGCAACGATAAAAATAGATAAAGAAAATAATATATCTACCTTTGAAACACTTATAAAAAACAATCACAAAGTTTCAAACGAAGTTTTCTCTCTTTATAAAAACTTTACACAAGAAGATTTAGATAAGGCACCTAGATTAGATGATATCAAATCAGATTTTTTAGATTTTATAGAAGACAAGACTATAATATGTCACGATAAAAAATTTAAAAAAGCTTGTATTGATTTTAATATAGGAAAAATAGAAAATAAATTTTTAGATTCTATAAAACTTGCTGGAGTTTTAGAACCATTTCATTCAGAATTTAATTTAGATTATTTAAAAAGTGAAATAACTACAAAGAAAGATAATAAAAAACAAGGTGGGTTATATGATGTATTAGATAATATAGATGTTGTAAATTCACTTATACTTAGATTTAAAGATAAATTAGAAAAAGAAGATAAACTCACACTATATCCGATTACTTTTGAGATAGATTCATACTTAAATAAGTTTTCACTTGAAAACTGGGAGTGGTCTGAGTTTATAAATAATGCAGACTATAGTTTAAGCAATAAGACAAAAACACTTTATATAGATGATAAAAAAACTAAGAAAAAAGATAATTTAAAAGAACAAGAGATATTTGCATTAATAGGAGAAAACAAGTCACATTATGAAGAATTATTAAAAGACAAAAGTATTTGGACAAGCAAAAAGGGATTTATATACGAGTTTAGACAAGGTCAATATGAAATGACTAAATTAATAAGAGAGACTTTTAACAAAAATACAAGTAATATAGCTTGTATAGAAGCTCCAACTGGTATAGGGAAAAGCGTTGGATATTTACTTCCGGCAGTATTAGAAGCTAGATATGCAAAAAAAAGAATAATAGTTTCAACAGCGACAAAAGAGCTTCAAGTACAATTAATACATAAGGACTTGCCAAATATAATAAATTCATTAGGTCTTTCTGGAAAGGTGAGCTACGGATATATAAAAGGAAAAAACAACTATATATGCAAAAGCAAATTTTATGAATATAAAAAAGATTATAACCCAGAAAATGCGACTTATAACGATATACTATCTATAATAATTATCGAAAATCTAATTAAAGATGGAATATATGGAGATATAGAAGAAATAAATTATCTACTTTTAGAGACTTTTCCAAATCTGCAAAGTCATATAAACAAAGTAGTATGTGATGTTGATTTGTGTAAGCCTAAAAAATGTTTTGAGAGTTGTCTTTATAAAAAGAGAGTAGAAGAGTTAAAAGACGAGGACATCACAGTAGTAAACCACTCATTACTTGCTAGATGGCCGTATACTGATGAAAAACCTATGGAAAATATTATAGTCGACGAAGCACATAATTTAGTTGAAAAGGGATATGATTTTTTCTCTGAAGAAATAGAATACAACGCCTTAAGACATTTTTTAAAAGAAATTTATCCAAGTGAATTTCATTCAAGTTCTAAATATTATAAAGATATAAAAGACAAGCAAAAGAGAAAAGTTAAACTTATAGATAGATTTTATTCTGAAATAAAATTAGATAGAAATATAAAACAAAAGATAAGTCACAATATAAACTTTACATTTGAGAAGATGGAAGAAATATTGAGTTTTGGATTAGATGAAGGATATTTTTCGCTTACAAATTATGATTTAAATTGGGAGATAAATCTCCAACAAGATGACAAAGTAGGTGTTTTATATAAAAATAATGAATATATACAAATGACGTATAGACCATATACTCAAATTATTAAATCCAACTTTGAATCTATACTATCAAATCTACAACAGATAGTAGTATTATTTGATAGAAATATAGATGAGGACTTAATAGACAAAGAAAGCGACATATATAAATATGGAAAATCTAAAATAAAAGACTTAGAAGATATAACAATAACTATTGGAAATTTCTTAGAATACGACAAAGACGACTTAATTGCGAGAATCATGACTATATCTGGAAAATACAATAATTTCAACTTAAAAGTAGTGCCACTTAATTTAACAGACTTATTTAGAGAAAATATACTATCTTCATTAGATTGTGGTATTTTTGTATCGGCAACATTAAGTGTAGATGATAAGATGGATTATTTTATAAATACATTAGGTATAAATCAAGTTGAAAATACTAAAAAAATAATAAAGCCTATATATAACTATAAATCAAGAGTTCAAGTTATAAATACTACGGATATAGGTGGTTATAAGGGCGAAGATTTTATTCCAAATATGGCTGATAATATTAAACAATATGTAAAACTAAGTAATTCTAATGTATTATCATTATTTAACAGTAAAAAGAGATTAGAAGATACGTACAATATTCTTGCAGATGACTTATATGAAACAAATATAAATGTGTATATGAATAAAAAAGGGATTAAATGTTTAAAAAATGCAGAAGATAAAAGCATAGTATTAGGTTCAAAAGGTTTTTTTGAAGGAGTAGATGTGCCGGGAGATGGTCTGGTTTTTGTAACTTTAGATAAATTACCTAACTTAAATCCTACAGATCCACTTTATTTTAGTATAATGACTAAGTTCAACAAAAATTACTTTGATGTAAACTATCCTCAGATGATAATCAAGGTTAAACAAGCTTTAGGAAGACTCTTAAGAAGCAAATATGACTATGGTGTATTTGTATTATTTAATATGGGAAATAGTACTTACATCAATAAAAGATTAGAAAACAACCTTCATGGATGTATTATAACAGAGGCAAATAGAAATAATATACAAAGATATATATATCATCATCTAAAAAAGAGCAGAAAAGAAGTAATAACGACACTAATCATAGATATCTTAAAAAACAAAGATAATGAAAATAAAGTAGATTTAGTAGAATTTATAAACTCTGAAATAAAGAAACGCTCGATAAAAGGCAGCGTAAAATACTATGAAGACAAAAGTGATAAGTTATTAGTTGAATATTATAATATAAAATATATTGTAGAAATTGATAAAATATGTAAAAATTAGAATGATAGACTTTGTAGAAGGGAGAATACTCAAAAATTTTTGAGTTGAAGACAATGAATTATATTTTATTATTAGTAGGATTTGTATTTTTAATTAAAGGAGCAGATGGCTTTGTATCAGGAGCATCATCAATAGCCAAAAAATTTAATATACCGCCATTGATAATCGGACTTACAATAGTCGCATTTGGTACTTCTGCACCAGAAGCTGCAGTAAGTGTAACAGCGGCATTAAAAGGTCAAAATGATATGGCGATTGCAAATGTAGTTGGTTCTAATATATTTAACTTTTTAGTTGTAATAGGTATAACATCTATGATTAAGCCTATTAAAGTCCAAAAAAGTACAATAATAAAGGAATTTCCATTTGTGATACTGGCGAGTTTTGTATTTTCAGTGATATCACACGATACTAGATTCCAAGATGCATCACAAAACATGTTATCTAAAGCAGATGGATATATACTGCTATCATTATTCGCAATTTTTATGTACTACTTAATTGAAATGGCATTTACATCAAAAGATAATGAACAACAAGAGGAAATAGAAGAAATACCGCTTAATAAAAGTATTATCTACAGTATTTTAGGAATAATAGGAATAATAATTGGTGGACAATTAGTAGTAGATAGTGCAAGTAATATAGCTTTAGCATGGGGCATGAGCGAAAACTTAGTTGGATTAACTATAGTATCTGTTGGGACATCTCTTCCAGAACTTGTTACAAGTATAGTAGCTGCTAGAAAAGGTGAGAGTGATATAGCTATTGGTAATGCTGTAGGCTCAAATATCTTCAATTTACTATTTGTTTTAGGATTATCATCAGCAATACATAGTATAGCAATACATCCAGAAGTATTTTACGATATGCTTATAATGATACTTGCGACAATTTTAACTTATATATTTGCTATTACTAAAAAATGTATTAATAGATGGGAAGGAACAGTTTTATTTTTACTTTATGTAATTTATTTAATTTACATTATAATGAGATAAATATAATAAATAAAAAAGACTTGAAGAGTTTTTACTTCAAGTCTTTTTATATATATGATGAAAAATTTTTAATATAATAGAGGTATAATATATTATTTTAAGGGGGAAATTCTGTGAATATACAAGTTGTAATAAATCAGATGATTATACTTTTTTTAGTTATAATTATAGGATATATAGCAAATAAAGTGGGAATATTAGATAAATCCCAAAACCAAAAACTATCTTCACTAATTTTAAATATAACATGTCCAGCACTTATTTTAGCTTCTGTCAGTGATATTGAAAGTGGTGATTTTAAAATAGTTGTTCAAATATTTATAATTTCGATTATAATATATCTAGTCTTGCCGTTTATGGGGATTTTATTGGCAAAGATTTTAAAAGTACCTGAGGAAGATAGAAATTTATACAAGTTTATGACTATTTTTTCTAATATAGGTTTTATGGGATACCCTGTAATACAATCTATTTTTGGTACACAGGCTTTGTTTTTTGCATCAATATGCAATATGGTATTTAATATATTTTGTTATAGTTATGGCATTTATTTAATATCAGGAGATGACAAATTATCTTTTGATTTTAAACAACTTATAAATCCAGGGATTATATTTTCAATAATAGCTATTATAATCTACTTGACAAAATGGAAGATGCCTCAGATAATAGGGGAAACATCAAATTTAATAGGATCTATAACAACACCTCTTGCGATGATGCTTATCGGGTCTTCATTGGCAGATATACCTCCTAAAGAAGTAATAAACGATATAAGACTTTACCCATATACAATAATAAAGCAAATTATAATGCCTATTTTATTTTGGTGGGTATTGAAATTTATTGTTGTGGATAAAGTAGTTTTAGGGGTATTAGTTGTATTAGTAGCTATGCCTGTAGGTTCAAGCACAGTTATGTTTTGCAATCAATATGAAGGAAATGTAGATCTTGCATCAAAATCAATATTTATAACTACATTAGCTAGTGTATTTACTATACCAATTTTGGTATATTTACTATTTACTTGATTTTGTGTATTTTTATATATTAAACAAAGTTTAAAGTGATTAACATAAAAGGAGAAAATTATGGCAAAGAAAAAAGTATATGCTATAAAAGAAGGATTTGATTTTTCTAAAAATGAAAGAGTACAAAATAAATTAGTGGACTCATGGAGCGAGTGTCAAAAATATATAAAAGGTGTAAAAGGAGCTATCTATAAAAGTTTTGAAGATATAGATGAAGCTCAATCTTTTTTACAAAAAGGAAGTGAACTTCTTAGAAAGGGAAAAGATAAATACGACGAAGACTGTCTACATGTATATGTAGATGGAAGTTATAATTCTGCAAGCAGAAAATACTCTTACGGTGTAGTTGCTGTAAAAGATAATGTAGTAGAGTATATACATGGAGGTTCTGGTCAAAATCCAGAAGGAAATAATATAAGACAGATTGCAGGCGAGTTAAATGCAGCACTAGAAGCTACAAAATACGCATTAGATAATAAACACGATAAAGTAGTTATCTTCCACGATTATGAAGGAATATGCCACCATGCAACAGGATTTTGGCAAAGAAAAGACAAATCTTCACAAGAATACTATGAAAAGATGAATACCTTTATAAAACAAGGAATAAAAATTCAGTTTGTCCAAGTAAAAAGCCACGAAGAAGATTTATTTAATGAAATGGCAGATACAATATGCAAAAGGGAATTAAATATAGATAATGATGGAGTATTAGAAAAATATTTATCAAAAAACACTATAAAAGTAAAAGATGAAGAGATTAAGAAAAAGCTAGACAAATTAGTCATAAAAGGAAAAGAAAATATTATAGTACAAGGGCAAGAGACAAATATAGAAAAAACACCTCAGATAGAAAGTTTACATAAATCACAAGATACAGAAGATAAAAACGAGATAATAAAAAATATAAATCAAGTACTTAAAGATTTAGAATATGAAAGATTAGAAGAAGTGCTTAAGTATGTAAAAAGAAAGAAAAATCAAAAAAAATAATTTTAAAGAGGCTATTTTAAAACAGATTTTAGATGTTTATAGTAGCCTCTTTTTTATAACAATTTAAAAATGAAATTTATGGGATGGAAAGAAAAATAATAAAAAGGTATAGAAAAGTTATTTATTAGATATAACTGGTGATTCATTAATAAATAAATTGTTTATAGATATATAGTATATAAAATATGCTATATTGTAATTAGATACAAAATGACCTATTTTATCATCTGTAGATGTGAGAAACTCGCCTTTTTTTCGAGAGGGAGCAGTATGTATGATTTTTATTACTGTCCAATTTAAGTTGGACTCTTCTAAAAGATTAAATGTATGTTCAAAATCTTTTTTATAGCTTTTATACAAAATATTATTAAGTGAAATAGAGATTAGTGGATTGATTTTGCCTGTATTTTTATTGTTTATTAATCTAGAGATAGTTATAAATCTCTTTTTATCTAATTTAATCATTTCTTTTATTATCGTTTTATTAGAAATTTTATTTACATAGTAACTTCTGTTTTTAAACATCTTAAAATCGGGTCTAAATGCGTTTATTACGATATCTGCATTTTTTATTGCTTTATCTACTAAAAGTGGATCATATGCATGTCCAACTATTATATTTAGTTTTTTTGATGGAAGTTTTATTGAACCTGGCTTATCTATAAAAGCTGTAACTTTATGGTTGTCATTTATAAAAAATTCTATTAAGTATTTACCAATAGGACTATTTGCTCCAAATATAGTTATATTCATTATTAGATTGCCAAAATTATGGCCACTCCTTTCTGTATATTTCATATGAAAATTATTTTTATAAATTTATTATATACAAAACTCATAATAATTATATTGATTTTAATTTAGTAATTTTCTATATATTATAATCTTAATATATATACGTTTTCTAACTTAATATTATTATAATAAAAAAAGTTAGAAAAAGGTATTAAAAATATAAAATATATTTTACAATACCTTTCGAATTTATAAATAATTATAACAATTAATTGTCAGGTAAGCTAGGAACATCTCCATATATATCTCTAAGCTCATCTTCAAAATTATACATATCGTGTATAGCCAAGTACATTGCTCTTCCCAAGATATTGGCTTGGTCGTAAGTTGATGTCCATGAGAAAATACCTGCTAGACAATTTTGAATAACATATTCAGCTTTTAGGAATATAGATAAATCGTTGTCAAATGACATTGCAAATGTATTATCTTTAACTAAATAAGGTACTAGTGCTTGATTGTCAAATTGATAAACATATCCATTTTTGTTTATATAGTTTTCTCTAAGTTCATCATAAGACTTAGTATTTGTAGCACCTAGTCTTCCGTAAAATGGCACGCCTAAATTGATTTTTCTAGATGGCATACCAGCATTTATAAGATTGTTGACCATAGAATTTACACTATAACCAGGAAGAGATAAATTTGAATCATATAAATTAGCTTGATGTTTTCGTCCATTCTCACCAGTTTCGCCTGCAGTAAAATCATAGCTCATAAGGTTGAAGTAGTTTATTAAAGGTGCTATTTTATCTATTTCAACACTTCTATTGATATATGCAGTTTCACCAGTACCAGCGACACTAATCCATTTGTCTTCTCCTAAAACATCTCTTAGGGCAGTTATAAGAAGTGTGAAATTTTCTCTATCTTCTGGTCTTGATTTTATACCAGATGCACCATTACCAGGATATTCCCAATCTATATCTATACCATCTAAGTCATAATCACTTACTAGTTGATTTACATTTCTAGCAAAATTATATCTTGATGTTGGAGTCAATGCTGCATCAGAAAAACCATCAGCACCCCATCCACCGATAGCTGCAATTATTTTTAAAGAAGGTTTAACTTCTTTAAGTGCTAACATCTCATTTAGATATCTTGGTGCAGGTACATATAAGTTACCATTATCATCTATTTCTACAAATGCATATATTGCAGCATCTAAATAAGTAGGATCTAAGTTTCTAGGATTTCCTAATACATATTCAAATACTATAGGATTTAGATTTGGACAATTTGAATTTATATATTCTGTATTTTGTCTATCGTCTTTTGAAGATTTTGTTTTTTTACTAGATGAAGATATACTGTTTTTAGTTTTAGGATAAATGTATTTAGGTTGATTTTTTTGATTTATATATTCTGGCATATCTTTTCTGCTTTCTTCATTTATAAAACACAAGTACCAATCTAAACATGAATATTTTTTATCACAGTTTTTTATAGTATTTTTTAGTTCTTTGTATGTCTTTGGTGGCTTAGCTATAACTGAATTTCCTGGCAACCAATTAGCAGGAGTTACAACATTATCACAATCAGATTTTTGAAGAGCATCTATAATTCTAAGAATTTCAAAAATATTTCGTCCAGTAGTCATAGGATAATACAAAATAGTTCTAAGTATTTGTTTGTCATCTATAATAAATACAGCTCTAACTGTAGAAGATGAACTCATAGGCTCTGAAATCATTCCGTATAATTTTGCAATTTGCATATTAGAATCATCTATAATAGGAAATGGTATTTCAATTCCTGTAAGTTGACATATATTATAAACCCATGCTAAATGAGATGCATTACTATCTACACTAAGTCCGATTAATTGTGTATTTCGATTTTTAAATTCATTATAATACTTTGCAAAGCATATAAACTCAGTAGTACATACTGGTGTAAAGTCCCCTGGATGAGAAAATAAAACTACCCATTTACCTGTATAATCAGATAAGTTTATTGGGCCAAATGTCGTATTAACTGTAAAATCAGGAGCTTTTGAACCCAAGTTAGGCAAACATGGCATAATATCACCCCTTTTAAATTTAATCTTTATATTTATATTATTAAAAATAAGTAGGATTGTTACTACTTGATATATATGAAAATATAAAGTGAATAAATTGGAATAGTTAACAAATTATAACGAATTTATGTCAAAATTCTTATATGAATTGATATTTATGTATTATTTTGCTAATATATATATTGAAGGAAAATATAATTTTGGGAGTGGATAATATGAAAAGTGTTTTCAAAAAACTTTTTAAAACTTTATTAACGTCTTTTTTAATATGTTTTTGTGCAATGATAATTTTAATGATAAGCAACAGGATAATGGGAGTATATCGTGTGGGAATCGCTTATATATTATTAGGTGGATTAGGATTTATAATGTTGACGGCAGGTATGATTTTAGTGAGATTTGATTATATTTTCAAAAAGGAAAAGCCAAAGCGAGTTGCTAGAAGAACTACCGAAAATCCTAAACAAAAAACTCAAACACACCCAAAAAACATACAAAGAAAAAGCCGCAGACGAGAAATATCTTAGATATAGTTTATAAAAATCAATTATGTGAATATAAAATACCATTAAATTTAAAATTTAATGGTATTTTTTTTTATTGAACTAACTAAATAATAATAGAATAAAACTAGGAGGTAGAAGATTTTATGTGTATAAATATATTTGAAGGCAACACAGTTGGATATAAAAATGTAATAAAATCTTCTTGTTCACAAGATTTCTCTATTTATAAAAAATATAAAGACTACCTTATATGCTCAGTAGCAGATGGACATAGTATGGATATGTTTAAGTATAGTCATATAGGTTCTAGACTGGCTTGTAAGGCCATTTTAGATATATCAGAAAAATATCTACAAATTGATAGTGATTTATTTATAAATAATTTTAAAAAAGGTATAATTCAAAAACAAATAAAGCTGAGATGGAGAAATCTAGTATATGAAGATTTTTACAGTAGAAACTATAGAGCATATAAATTAAATTATGGACTTTACGGGACTACATTGACATTTTTTATATTATTGAGAGATAAAATGATATTTTTTAATTTAGGAGATGGCAATATTTTAATACAGCAAGAAAATGGCTATAATTTTATATTTGAAAATAATAATTATAGAGTTGTAAATTCACTAGCACATGAAAATTGTGAAGATAAAATGCAGTATAAAATACTAAACAGATATAAAGACCTAAAGCTAGCTATATTTACAGATGGATTTATAAACTGCTTTAATACATATGAAGAAGTAAAATCGGAATTAGACTCTACGTTCGAGATGTTAAATAAAAATATATTTAGACGATATAATTTAGAAAATAAATATAAAGCTCATTTAGAAAAATTGAGCAGGTATGGCTCACATGATGATATAAGTGTTATATTTGTATTACAAAATAATGCGAAATTATAGTATTATAAAAATAGGTTAGAAGAATCTAAAATTTGTCTTCCAACCTATTTTTTGTGATATAAAGTAAAAAAGTGCAGAAATACATAATGTCCTAATGAAATAATATGGTATAATAAATTATAAAACTAAAAACAACAGGAAGGTAAAGATGGATGAATTTAAAAAAAGGTTTCGACACATTAAAAAATCAAATTGAATATTTAATTGATAATATCAAGTATAATAAAAAATATTTGGTTAGTCTATCTTTGTCATTGGTGGCTTTTTTAATACTTTTAGTAGTTCTTTTTTTTAGTAATGGAGATTTCAGTGTAAGTAAAGAAGTTAATACTCTAGTAGATAGCATATCTAGTAGAAGATATACAGAAGCATATCAATATTATGAAAATCTAGAAAAAGAATTTTCAGCATCTAAAATGAATAAGTTTAACAAGTCAGCATCAAATAAATTATCTTCATTAGTTGCAAATAGTGGAGATAAATACATAAGCGGTGAAATGTCTAGAGAACAGTATTTAGGACTTATAAACACGATAAATGCTTTAGATCATATAGAAATTGATGTAAATCAATTATTAGATATATCAAGCAGGGTAGAAGAAATGTACATTGATGAAAATATAAGCTATGAAAAGGCATCTTCTTATATGGAAGTGACAACTTCACTAAAAGGAATCTATCAAGATTTAGATGAATATAAAAATAATATAGAAACAATATGCCAATCTAGAAAAGTATATCAAGAAGGTAGTAAGTTTCAACAAATAAAAAAATATAAAGAAGCTATAGATAAATATGACAAAGTAGTAAAAGAAGATAAAAAATACTACAGCTTAGCACAAAATAAAAAACAAGAGTGTATAAAAGCTATGTATGATTATTATATATCTCAATCAAAAAATTCTTCAAAAAAGGGTAATTATGAAGAAGCATTAGTTTATTTAACTTATTTAAAACCATATTATCCAAATGATGAAAAAATAGAAGAATTAGAAGATGAATACAAAGAAAAAATATCTGTATATACTCTTACGTCTGATGATATTTTAAATTTAATAAGTAAAAGAAGTAAAATCGACTCTAGTGAATTGTCAGTTATATCATATCAACAGACAATAGACGGAACTCTTTACTATTATGCAGAAGTTGTAAGAGACAATAAAATATACAATGAAGTTTTGGTTGAACCAAAAGAGAAAAAAATATATTCATATAAATCAGAAAAAGTTGATTATGATTGTGAATATAGTGATGGATATTATAAAGTAGATGAAGATGGAAAGTACATATTTGCAATAACTTCTAAAGATGCTGCATCTATAGTGAGGGATAGATTGAGCTCTAAAAAAGAAGAATTTAATGATTTAGAAGTTAAATTTAAATCAGATATTGAAAAATATGTAAATAAAGAACAATTAAACAAGCTAGTTGAAAAAAATAATAATATTTACTATTATGTACTTGTTAAAAAAGGATGGTTTTCTTTAACAAAAGAAGTGTATTTAGTAAATATGTATAATAAAACAGTATACAAATGTGTCGACGATAAAATAAGCAAAATTTAGTTTTACGAGGAGTTATTTATGAGGAAAAAGATTATTTTAGGTGTTTTATGTTTTGTATTGGTAATCCTAGGAGTAGGACTTTTCTCTACAAAAAGTGATAAAATATCTAAAAATGTATATGTAAAAAATATTAATATTGGAAAATTAACAAAAGACGAAGCAAAAGAAAAATTAAGCAGTGAATATAAAATGGAGCCTTTTAACTTCAAATATAAAGATGATGAGTGGAAAATATCACCGGAAACAATAGATGTAAGTTATGATTTATCTAAAACAGTACAAAATGCATATGATGTTAATAGAAAGGGAAACATAATAGTAAATGTATTCAAATCATTAAAATCTATGCTCGGAGTAAAAACGCACATAAACATAGCGATTGACTTTAATGAAGATAAATTAGTAAAAGAATTAGAAAAAATATCAAAAGAAATAAATATAGAAGTTAAAAATGCAACACTAAAAATCACAGGTGGAGAAATTGAAGTAGTACAAGAAGAAAGTGGCCTAGAATTAGACATAGAAGCGAGCAAGACAAACTTCATAAAAAACCTTGAAAATACAAATTTTGACGAGGAATTAATAGTTGCAAAAATAGAACCAGAAGTAAATAGTGATGACCTAGAAGGTATAGATACATTACTTGCTAGTTATTCTACAGTAGCATCTCCAGGAGATGCTAACAGATCTGAAAACTTAAGACTAGCGACAGAAAGAACAAGTGATATCTTATTAATGCCTGGACAAGAGTTCTCTTACAACAACTATACTGGCGAAAGAACTAAAGAAAATGGATATAAAGATGCACATGTTATAAGTGGCGGTGAAGTCACATTTGGAACAGGAGGCGGTGTATGCCAAGTTTCATCAACTATATTTAACAGTGTTTTATACGCTGGATTAGATATAGTAACTAGAATAAATCACTCTATACCTTCGACTTATGTAGGTCTAGGAAGAGATGCTACAGTAAATGATTCGGGTATAGATTTTGTATTTAAAAATAATTATGAAAATCCTGTATTTATAAAAAATTACTATAACAATGGAAAAATAACATGTCAGATATTTGGTGTTGAAAGCGATAAAAAAGACATAGAAATATCTACAACAGTAAATGCGACTATAGAATACAGTACTATAAAACAAGTAGATACGAACTTAAGCGAAGGTGCTACAAAGGCTTTAGAAAGTGGAAGAAAGGGATACAGTGTTACTACTTATAGAATTTTTTATGATAAAGATGGCAACGAAATAAAAAAAGAGACAGTATGCCAATCATATTATCCAAGTAAAAATGCAGTAATTGCAGTTGGATCAAATAAATCAAATTCAAATAATAATAGTAACAATCAAAATCCATCAGAAAATAATCCTGGACAAGGCGAAAACAACAATAATGGAGAAAGTAGTGACAAAAATAACAGCGAAACTCCAACTCCAGGAGATACTACACCACCTGCTTCAGGAGAGGTCCAAACCCCACAAATCTAACTTAATAAAAATCACAAAAGTGATTTTAATGGTTTAAAGACCAATAAAAATAAATATAAATTATAGGGGGTGTTGATTTGAAACTTAATGATATAACCCAGTATATTCAAGAGATTTGCCAAAATATCTCTAAAGTACTAGATGTTGATGTTACTGTAGTATCGAAAGATTTATATAGAATAGCGGGAACAGGCATATTTAAAGATAAAATAGGCGACAAAATATCAGAAGAAGCTGTATATTCAAATGTTCTAAAAACAGGAAATTCATATATTATCAATAAAGAAATTGAAAATAGATGCAAAACTTGTTCTAGCAGAGAACACTGCAAAGAACTAGCAGATATATGTACACCTATTAAACTTGGAAGTGAAAATTTAGGAATTTTAGGTATAGCCGCATTTACAGAAGAACAAAAACAAAAGATACTATCAAAAGACAAAGAGCTTAGAGAATTTATATCTAGTATGTCTGATTTAATATCATTTAAATTAGATGAGATGTATAAAGAAGAAATCAAGACAGTAGAACAATTAGAAAAAGAAGAAATCGAAAAAGCAATAAAAAAATACGGCAGTAATACTCAAGAAATGAAAAAAGTTGCAGATGCATTGAATATAGGTATTGCAACTTTATACAGAAAAGTAAAAAAATACAACATAAAATAATCATTTAAAAATCCTTCATCTATTGCGATGAAGGATTTTTTTGACTATAATTTATAAATATGTTATCTTAGAATATATGGAATATTAGGAGGCGATTATCATTTTAGGAGAAAATATAATTTTAGATATTGAAAATATGCCTAGAAAAATAATGGACATTTCTTTAGTTGAAGAAAATAAAAGCGATTATACATTTTTTAAAATAGATGAAGATGAAGGCGAAGATAATGACACATTAAAGGCATTAAAACAAACATATGTTACTTCAAACTATAAAAATGAAACAATTTTAAACTTACAAAAAGAACTTAATACAAATTCTACGGAAATATCAAAAGAAATTAAATTAGAGTCTTATAATAAATACAACAACGCACTTGATTTAGCTATAAGACATTACATTACAAATGCAGTAGAATTTATAGAAGAGGCGCTTAAATTAAATCCAAAAGACCCAGATATATTAAATTTAAAAGGTCTTTTATGTTTATTAAAATGTGACTTCTCTAAAGCATTTGAGAGTTTTTACACAAGTCAATGTTATGGAAATAATGAATTATCTAGAAAATACGTTAACTTGTTGTCATCAAAAGAATTTAAAGTATTCTTAGAGAGATATAATCATTCAATTAGATTTATAAATGAAGAATTAAATGAAGAATCTATAGAGATATTTGACTCTTTAATATTAGAAGAGCCAGATCTTATAGAGCCATATGTTATATCTATACTACTTTACGATAGAGTAGGAGATGAAAAGAAAAAGATAGAATTATTAGAAGAACTTAGATGCATAGATAAAAACAACCCTATCTTTGAAAAATTTAATGAAGAAGGTGTAAATCTTGAAAGTAAGTCAGAAGAAAAAGAAGAGACAAAAGTAAATAAAGACGATAATAAAGAAAATAAACCTAAATCTAAAACAAAGAAAACAGATAAAAAACATATAGTATTATATACTGTAATTGCTATTTTAATAGTTTGTATGGGAGGAGCTTACTTACATAATCAAAAGAAAATAAATGATTTAAACGAACAGATAAGTTCTAAAGATACTGAAATACAAGAAAATAAAAAGGCATTATCTGAAACAGAAGAAATGCTAAGTCAAAAAGAGCAAGAAGCAAAAGATGCACAAGAATCAGAGCAAAAAGCTAAACAACAAGAAGAAGAAACTAAGCAAATAGCAAGAGGTGCAGAAGCGCTTTATTTTGATGCAACTAAGTATAAAGCATCAGGTGATTATAAAACTGCTATAAAATACTATGAGTATACATTAAAAGCAAAAGATACATCTTCTTATAATGCAGATTCAATATATAATATAGCACTTTCATATAAGAAAATGGGCGATACTGAAAATGCTATAAAATACTACAAAAAATATGTAAGCTCATATTCAGCATCTCAAGAATATTATGATGATGCGTATTATCAGCTTGCTACAATATATTATGAAAATGATAGATTACAAGAAGCAAAAGATGCTTTACGTACTTTAAAAGCTACAGACCCAAATAGTGCATATAATAGAAATGAAAAAGTATTAGCAATTTTAAAACAATAATAAAAAAGTGATATTGTAGATTTATTTACAATATCACTTTTTTAATTATAAGGAAATTATATTTATTTTGGTAATATATCGGGAAATATCTATATAAATAAAATAATATAAAAAAATTATCTTTTACAAATAATGAATGTATATAAAGACTCCCTGCATTAAATGCAAGTTAATATATTAAAAATTGCTTAAATTAGAAATTTTATAAGTAAAATACATGTGTTTAAGATATAAAAATGAAATAAAAAATAAAATAAAATCATATTAAGATTGAATAAAAACAGTGAAAGCAAAATTTCACAAATTGTATATAGAAAAAGAAAAATGACGCAAAAGTTGCACTTTACAGATTGAAAAAAGATATTATAATAATAGTTAAAGAAAAGCAAACAGGGCGATGCTTATAAAAGATATTGAGAAAGAAGGGAGAAATCAAAGTTAAGACAAAGGGGATGACTTTGATTGATAAATATTATGAGTAAGGTCAATAACATAGTAGAAAAAAATATTTTTGCAAGATATAGCATTATACTAGCAGGTATGATTATATCAAGTATAGGAATAAATGGATTTATAAGACCAGCACATCTTTTAAGTGGAGGTGTTACAGGACTTGCTACTATGATTAATTACATGACAAATATAAATGTAGGGTTACTTACATTTTTAATAAATATACCAATATTTATACTTGGATTTATATATTTAGACAAAGATTTTTGTATTACTAGTTTAATTAATATGGTATTATTTTCTCTTATATTAGGTGTAACACAAGATATAGGAACTTATATCAAAGTAGACGATATACTACTTCAAAGTGCATTTGGTGGAGTTTTATGTGGTATAGGTATAGGACTTACATTTAGAGCAAAATCATCACAAGGTGGGACAGATATTATAGGAGCTATTTTAAAAGTAAAAAGAAATGTAGAAGTTAAAAATACAGCTTTAGCTGCTAATATAGCAATAGTCTTATGTGGAAGTTTTTTATTTGGAATAAACTTAGCATTATACACATTAATAAGTATGTTCTTAAATGCACAAACAATGTCAGTAGTAAAAGATGCATTCTTTGAAGAAAAAGCAGTAATGGTATTTACAGAAAAATCTCAAGAAGTTGCACATGATATAATGCATGATTTAGTCAGAGGTGTTACATTCTTTGATGCAGAAGGTGGATATACACGTGAAAAGAAAAAAATAGTATATTGTGTAGCATTAGCAAAAGAAATACCAAAAATAAAAGAAATAGCACTTAAATACGATGAAAAAGCATTTATATCAGTAAATGATTTAAATGAAGTAAAAGGTAAAGGATTTAAAGAAAGATATCTATAAAATATAAAAAGAATATAAAAAAGTCTTCTAAAAAAAGGAGACTTTTTTTATTTGAAGGAAATTGATATTGATTAAAAGAAATCTTTATTGTTATAAAACTATTATGATTATATAATTATATTATAGAAATATGACTAATAGTTTTAATCTAAAGAAAGGGAGCATTTTATATGAGTGATACAAAAAATAATGTTTCAATATATAATGAGTATTTAAAATCTATAAATGATGTGAAGAGAAAAGTAAGAAATGCACAAAATATAAAGAGAAAAGCATTAAAAAAAGATATAAACGCAAGTGAAGAAGATATAAAATTAATAGAAAATAAAGCTCTTACAAATGAGAAAATAGGTTTTAATTGTAACGATATTAAAATTTATTGCTTTAGTAATGGAGATAAATATATAGGAAAAATAAAAGATGCACAGATGAATGGTATTGGAGTATATTCTTTTTTTACAGAAGATGAGAGAATACTTGAATATTCAGGGGAGTTTAAAGATAATATAAAAGAAGGTTGTGGTCAATATATATTCCCTAATGGAAATATATATACTGGACACTTTAAAGATGATGTAAGAGACGGTATAGGCCAGATACTTTATGCAAATGGAGATGAATATATCGGCAACTTTAAAAATGGCAAAAAAAATGGAAATGGCATTTTTAAGTGGAATGATGGATGTATGTATTATGGAGACTATAAAGATAATAAAATGGATGGCGATGGATCGTGTTATAATCCTTCTGGAATTTTGATTTATGAAGGAACTTGGAAATCAAATCAAATTCATGGATTTGGAACTTATATTTGGAGTGAAAATAAAAAATACATAGGCGAATTTAGAAATGGTAAAAAACATGGCTTTGGAAAATTCTATTTAGATGGCGAATTAGTATATGAAGGGACTTGGAAGTTTGATAAGCCATCTATATTTGGAAGAAGTTTAGAAGAAATATTCACAGTTAAATTTTAAAAAATAACTTATTTAAAAATATAATTTTAATAAAAATTATATTCAATAATGTAATTTAAAGTGAATTATAAAGTTATATTTAGGGTATGCTATCTATTAACAAAAGCATTTTTATAATAAATGTTTTAATACAATTTTATAGAACTTAAAATAAATCACCTTTTTAAGTATTAAAATGTTAAAACTATGAAAGGATAAAATTATGAACTATAAAAAGTATTTTAAAAAAGCTATTGCGATAGCACTTTTATTTTTTTTAGTAAACGCACCCTTAATATTAGCTTATAAAAACATAGATGATAAAGACAATATAATAAAAAATAATTCAAATAACAGCAAAGAAATTGCTCTTACATTTGACGATGGGCCACATCCAAAAGAAACAGCTAAAATTCTTGACATCTTAAAGAAATACAATGCAAAAGCTACATTCTTTGTTGTAGGAAAACACGTTAAATGGTATCCAGACTCTGTAATAAGGGCGAGTAAAGAAGGTCATGAAATAGGAAATCACACATTTACTCACCCGGATATAAGTACATTGTCAAATGAACAATTAAAAACCGAAATTAAAAATTGTGAAGATATAATAATTGAAAAGACAGGTAAAAAGCCAGTTTTATTTAGACCACCGTTTGGAAATTATAACGAGAGATGTCTAAAAGAATTATCTCAAGATTTAGGTTATACAGTTGTATTGTGGAGTGGAGTAGATGCAAAAGACTGGAGGAATCCTCCAGCATCTCAAATTGCAGATAAAATAATAAAAAATGTAAAACCAGGAGATATAATACTGTTGCATGACTATGGAACAGAAAATACAATTATAGCACTTGACACAATATTATCCACATTATCACAAAAAGGATATAAATTTGTTACGGTATCTGAACTTTTAGATAAAAATAATAGATAAATTTTAAAAATATGTAATTACTTTGAAAAAAGTTAATATTATATATTAAGAATATTTTTAGAAGGATTTGATTAAATGTATAATAAAATCTATGAAAAGAAAGAATATATAATTTTTCAAGTAAGGGGAGGTTATATAGCTTACAACACAAAGAAATGTTTTCAGGATGGTCATACACATTTAAGACATTTTGATGCAGCTAAAACGGCGATAGACCTAGTGATCAAAAAAAAGTCCCTAAAAGTACAGATGAATACTATCTAGTAAGTTTAATAAGATTGAGTGAAGACAATAATTATATCGAAAAAATATATGAATTAATGAATACTAGAAGAAACAAAGGTAAAAAAGATAAATATTACAATGTAACATGTAAATTAATAAAAAGGGGCTTATAGTCCCTTTTGTGGCGTTAAGACATTACAAAATAATAACTTTAGGTTTTGTAAAGAAATTTTATAAAAAATATACTACAATATATTATATGACAAACTTTTTTTTTGAAGATAAATGACAAATATAATAATAAATAATATTAAAAAAGACGAAAAATGTTTTAATTTATATTAAAATTACTATTTAAATATATACAAAATTATATTATTACAAAAAAAACAGTAAATAAATTATAAAAAATAATTTTTATTAGAAGGAATTTAACAAAAAAAGTCGAATTATGTATAATAGTATTTGACAAATATGTATTATAAGGTAAAATAGAAATGTTAATAAAAAATAACACCGGAAGGTGATAAATTTGAATGATTTAAAAGATATTATAGAAGAAATAAAAAGTAGATGTGACATTGTAGACGTAATATCAGACTATATGCAACTTAAAAGCTCGGGTTCAAATTACACAGGATTATGTCCATTCCATTCAGAAAAGACAGGATCTTTTATGGTCAGTAAGTCAAAACAAATATACAAATGTTTTGGATGTAATGCTGGTGGAGATGTAATTAGTTTTGTAATGAGATATGAAAATGTAGACTTTATGGATGCTGTGAAAATATTAGCTAGAAGATGTGGAATTACTTTAGAAAGAAATATAAGCGAAGAAGAAAAGCAAAAAATACAAGAAATAAATAAATTTAGAGAAATTCACACAGAAGCGGCAAGATTTTATTTTGCAAATTTATTAGGTACAAAAAATCCAGGATACGAATACCTAAAGAAAAGAGGATTAAGCGATAAAATAATCAAAAAATTTGGATTAGGATATTCGCTAAATTCATGGAATAGCCTGATGAATTATTTGCTTGCTAAAGGCTATGATAAAACAGATTTAGTAAAATGTGGTCTAGTTACTCATAAAACTGAGACAAATAAGTATTTTGATAGATTTAGAAATAGAGTAATGTTTCCTATATTTAATTACAATGGAAAAGTGATTGGATTTGGGGGGAGGGTACTTGACGACTCGCTTCCTAAATATTTAAATTCACCGGAGACTTTAGTCTTCAATAAAAGATTAAATTTATATGGACTTAATATATCTAAAAAAAGTATAAAAGACGATACATTAATCCTAGTTGAGGGATATATGGATTTAATTTCACTTTATCAAAATAATATAGAAAATGTTGTAGCTACTTTAGGGACGGCTTTAACAATAGAACAAGCGAGATTAATTAGAAAATTTGCAAAGAATGTTATTATATCTTATGATTCAGACCAAGCAGGGCAAAATGCTACTTTAAGAGCAATTGATATTTTGCTACAAGCAGATATAAAAGTAAAAATATTAAATTTAAAAGATTGCAAAGACCCGGATGATTTTATAAAGAAATATGGTTTTGAAGGGTATAAAAAGGCAATGGAAGATTCAGACTATTATATTAAATATAAAATAGATATATTAAAGAAAAAATACAATTTAAATAACGATAGTCAAAAAATGAGCTTTGTAGAAGAAGCAACTTTTATGTTGAAAAAATTAAAAAGTCCTATAGAAAAAGATTTATACGCTAAATATTTGAGTGATTTAACAAATATAAGTATAGAATCAATTAGAGCTAGTGTAGGAATAAAAGTAAATAGCAATTATAATAAAACTAATAAAAGAAATACAAATGTTCATAAAAAAATAGAACAAATGTCAAAAATCCAAGATGGTTATCTAAAAGTAGAAGCTAAGTTTATAAAGTTATTGATGGAAAACAAAAACTTGAGAGAATCTGTATTACAAGATATAAATGAACAACAGTTTTTATTTGATGAAACAAAAGAAATTTTTAATTACATAATTAAAAATAGAGAATTGGACAAAATAACTATTGACAAAATTAAAAGTTTAAACATATCTGAAGAATATGTAAACAATATACAAAATATCCAAATTGAAGAAATTAATACTTATACTCTTGAGAGCACTAAAAACATAATTAAACAAATTAAGAAAAATATAATAGACAATGAGATAAAATCAATGTCCTATCAAATAAAAGAGCTATCAAGCAAGCTTGAATTATTGAAAAAAACCAATGGCAATACGAAAGAGGTAGATGAGAAAATTATGAATTTAAGTTTAGAAATTTTGAAAAAAGAAAAAATAAAAAAAGACTTATAGAAAGGAGGAGAAGTATTTATGGCAAGTAAAAAAGACAATAAAAGGTTAACGGCAAAAACATTAATAGACAAAGGTAAAAAGCAAGGTTCTTTAACATTATCAGAGATTATGGAAGCATTCTCGGAGACAGAACTAGACAAAGACCAAGTAGAAAATCTTTATGAAACACTTGGGAACTTAGGTATAGAAATAATAGAAGATAAAACTCAAAAAGCTGATGTTGATTTTTCTGATAATGATAACGATTTAATGGTAGACGATCATTTTGATGGAGTATCTGATGACGAACTTAAAAAAGAAGACGATGTAGAAATGGATAAAATAGACTTATCTCTTCCTAAAGGAATAAGCATAGATGACCCAGTTAGAATGTACCTTAAAGAAATCGGGAAAATTCCTCTTCTTAAACCGCATGAAGAAATAGAATATGCAAAGAGAATGATGGAAGGCGACGAAGTAGCAAAACAAAGATTAGTAGAAGCCAACTTAAGATTAGTTGTAAGTATAGCTAAAAGATACGTTGGTAGAGGGATGCTATTCCTTGATTTAATTCAAGAAGGAAACCTTGGATTAATAAAAGCTGTTGAGAAGTTCGACTATGAAAGAGGATTTAAATTCAGTACTTATGCAACATGGTGGATAAGACAAGCTATAACTCGTGCTATAGCTGACCAAGCTAGAACTATAAGAATACCAGTTCATATGGTAGAAACTATAAATAAATTAATAAGAGTATCTAGACAATTACTTCAAGAATTAGGACGTGATCCAAAACCAGAAGAAATTGCAAAAGAAATGGATATGTCTGAAGAAAAAGTAAGAGAAATAATGAAGATAGCACAAGATCCTGTATCTTTAGAAACACCAATAGGTGAAGAAGAAGATAGTCATTTAGGAGACTTTATACCAGATGAAGATGCTTTAGCACCTGCAGAAGCTGCTGCTTATTCTCTACTTAAAGACCAAATAGAAGAAGTACTTGGCTCATTAAATGAAAGAGAACAAAAAGTATTAAAATTAAGATTTGGTTTAGAAGATGGTAGAGCTAGAACGTTAGAAGAAGTAGGTAAAGAATTTGACGTAACTAGAGAGAGAATTAGACAAATAGAAGCTAAAGCACTTAGAAAACTTAGACATCCAAGTCGTTCTAAGAAATTAAGAGATTATTTAGACTAAGATAAGAATTCGCCTGAAAAGGCGAATTTTTAAATTAATAATTATTTATAAATACACAATTTAAACTAGAGAGGATGAAATATTTGAAACTTACAGACAGACTATTAAAGATTGCATCATTAGTAGATAAAGATAAAAGATTAGCAGATATAGGTACTGACCACGGATATATACCAGTATACCTTTTAAATAAAAATACAATACAATACGCTATTTTAGGGGATGTAAATAAAGGTCCTTTAGATAATGCAAAAAAAGAAGTTATGAGAAATAACTTAATAGATAAAGTTGACTTGAGATTAGGTTCGGGAATAGAAGTTCTAAAACCAAATGAAGTAGATGAAATAATAATAGCAGGTATGGGTGGTATGCTTATAAACGATATATTAAAAGCAAATGAAGCAGTTGCACACACAACTGAAAAGCTAATACTTCAACCTATGCAAGCTCCAGAAGAACTTAGAATGTTCTTATACAAAAATGGATACAAAATAATAGATGAACATTTAGTTAGAGAAGAACACAGATTATACGAAATAATAGAGTGTAAATATGAAGGATTAAAGGAGCAAGATATAGAACCTATTTACTATGAAATAGGTCAAAAATTAATAGAAAAACAAGATCCTCTACTTAAAGATTTTATAGGAAATAAAATAAGAATAAACGAAAACATATTAAGAAAATTAGACGGAAAAGATGGAGATGCAGTTTCTCATAGAAAATCTATTATAAATAAAAAGATAGAGGAATTAAATGATTTATTGAATAAATAAGGAGGAATATATGAAACTTCGAAATTTAATTAATAAAATTGAAAGCAAATATCCTACTAATTTAGCATATTCATGGGACAACGTCGGGTTATTAGTTGGAGAATACGAACAAGAAGTAAAAAAAATATTAGTTACATTAGAAGCTAATGAAAAAGTAGTAGATGAAGCAATAGAAAAAGGTGTGGACTTAATAATAACTCACCATCCATTTATTTTTTCAAAAATAAATAGAGTTAACTCAGGTGATTTAAAGGGAAGACTTATCTTAAAATTAATAAAAAATGATATAAGTCTTTATTCAATGCATACAAATTTTGATATTGCAAAAGACGGACTAAATGACTACTTTATGGAGATTATGGGCTTTGAAAATTGTGAGATACTAGAAGAGACTCACAGAGAAAAATTATATAAACTAGCTGTATATGTTCCAAAAGGTTATGAAGACGCTATTAGAGGCGTTTTAGGGCAAAATAAAGCAGGTTATATAGGAAACTATAGCCACTGCACTTTCAACATCTCAGGAACAGGTACATTTAAGCCAGAAGAGGGTACTAATCCGTTTATAGGAAAGATAGGCGAAGTTGAGAAATCAGATGAAGTTAAAATAGAGACTATTGTGCCTAAAAGCATACTAAATAAAGTAATTAAAGAAATGATAAAAGCACATCCATATGAAGAGGTAGCATATGACGTATATGAACTTCAAAATGAAGGTGAAAAACAAGGTCTAGGAAGAATTGCAAACTTAGATTCAGAAATAACTTTAGAAGAGCTTGCAAACAAAATAAAATATACTTTAAATATGGATAAGATAAGACTAGTTGGGGATTTAAATTCTAAAATAAAAAGAATTGCACTTTGCACAGGTGCTGGATCTGACTTAGTTAAATTATCAAAAATAAAAGGTGCTCAAGTTTTAATAACTGGAGATATGAAGTATCACGAAGCACAAGATGCTCTAGATATAAATATGAATGTAATTGACTGTGGACACTTTGACACAGAAGATATATTCAAAGATGTTATGAAGAGATTTATAGATGGCTTTGAAGAATTTGAAACAATTAAAAGTGATATTTATCTAAATCCATTTAAAATAATTTAATTTAAATATAAAAACTGTTGACAAAATTTACAAAACTGAATACTATATAAGTATGAATAATATAACTTAAATCCTTTGAAAAGGAAGAGTAGTTAAATTTAGGTTCAATATAGAGAGTTGAGGATGGTGGAATCTCGACAAGAAGAAATTTAATGAATGGGCCTTAGAGGAGTAAATTGAAATCAACTTTTGAAAGTAGACTTTACCGTGATCGCACGTTATAGCGAAAGAGTATGTTAGTACTTTAATAAGAGGTATATATTTATATACAATCTAGGTGGCAACGCGGATATTATCTCCGTCCTATTAATATAATAGGACGGAGTTTTTTAATTTTAAGAAAAATTAATATAAAAATACAAATTAAACAAATTTATAAACTTTCAAAGTGTTGATAAATTTATAATAAGTATCGAAATGAGGAAAAAAGGAGGTGTTAAAATGTTGTGAACTCCATTAGAAGGACTTGAGAAGATTGAATTTAAAGAAAATTTCAAAAATAAGAATTTTAGGAGGGTTTTAAAAAATGAGAACAAAAACAAATACGAGAAAATTAACATTAAATGCGATATTATTAGCTATGGGGTTAGTACTACATCAAGTAACACCACCTATATTTACAATTAAACCAGATACAACATTGATAATGTTATTTACACTTATGGTTATAAATAGAGATAGTTATAAAACTTGTTTAGTAGCAGGTATTATAGCAGGAATATTTGCAGGAATGACTAGTGCATTTCCAGGAGGGCAAATACCAAATGTTATAGATAAATTTATAACTACAAATATAATGTTTTTAGTTATGACACTTTCATATAAACTTCCTTTTATAAAATCTTTAGGAGATAAAGTTAAAGATATAATAGTTACAGGTATAATGATGGTAGTAGGAACTTTTGTAAGTGGAACAATATTTTTAACAGCAGCTCAAATAATAGTCGGGCTTCCAGGAAACTTCACAGTGTTATTTATGTCAGTAGTAGTTCCAGCTGTAGCTATAAACTTAATAGTGGGAGTATTGATTTATAAAATAGTAAATGTAACTGTTCAAAAGGCAATATTAAATGCTTAATAAATATAAAATAATATATTAAAATCAAAATGAAAGAATACTGTTTTATCAGTGTTCTTTTATTTTTGATTTTAATAATATAAGTATAAAATATAAGTTAATATAAAATTATTGAGAAATTTATGTCAATATATTAAAAAAATTTAATATTATATAAAAATATGCTCCAAAATACTTGTAAATAAAGGCAAAAAGAAAATATAATATAAGGTATATAGGGATGTAAATATGATTTGCTCTTTTATACGATAAGGTTTATAGGGGGGGACTTTATGAAATTTTTAAATAGAAAGAGTTATTTAATTGACTTTGTTGGGGTTTATATTTTAATAATAGGGGGAGTTTTTACTGTTTTAAAAGATATGAATATATATTATATGTATCTTATCCTAATTATAATCAATGGAATAATTGGAATGTTTGCGTATATTATGAGTATTGTAACACTAAGCACATCAGAAGACGGTATTTATAAGGATTTAGCTAGAATTTTTGGAATAGTCTCAATAACGAATGCATTATTTGCAATATATGTATTTGATAATTTAAATTATGATACTTTAAATAAAGAAATTGAAATTACGCTAGTTAATTTAGGCGTACAAGCTTCACTATATATTTTATTTGTGTATATTTATAGTAAAAAAAATAAAATATATAAATTTAATAATATTGCTAATGTAATTGCGATATTTATACCAATACTTTATATACTTATAACTTGGACAAGCATAATACCTGATATATCTGATTATGTTAAAAATATATTTTGCAGTATTTTTTTAATCAAGTATATATATTGCATCTTAAAAATAGATAAGTTAAATAAACAATTTTATAATTATAACACTATAAGAGATATGAAGATTTTATTTATATGTAGAATTATCATATTATTATTTATGATTTTCTTAGGTGCTGTAGAATTTACAAATATATATCCACAGACATCATTTGGCAATAAGCTCAACTGCATAGGGCTTATATTTTTAAATTTTATTCATGTATATTTAGTATATACTATATGTTTTAGAGATATTATAAAAAGACCAAATAGAAATCTTTACTACAATTTATTAGATGAAAGAGAAAAACTAAAACAAAATATAGAAAAAATAGAAGAAGTAAATTTCAATATGGAATACTACAAAATAATCTATGAACAGCTTTTAAAAAACATGCCCAGTGGGATAATAATATCTCACAAACACAAGATAATGTTTGTAAATAATAAAGTACTAAAATTATTTAAATTAGATTCTGAGGAAAATATAATAAATAAAAATATATCGGATTTAATTTATAAAGAAGATAGAGAAAAATACGATAAAACAATAAAATCTATAGATAAAAACGAAAAAAAAGAAAGTGTAATTCACACTAGATTTTCATATAATAACGTGATGTTTGAAGCACAAGAAATAAGATTTTATGAAACTGTACATCAAAAGACATTTCAAGTTTCCATAATAGACAGTATAGAAGACAAGATAAAATTAGAAGATGCCAAAAGAGAATTACAATTAAGAGATGTAATGGAGAAAACAAGGGATGAAGTTTTGTCAAATATATCACATGAATTTAAAACACCTGTAAATGTAATATACTCAACCGTTCAAATACAAGATTTAAACCTACAAAAAGGAGATTATGATAAAATTTTAGAGTTTAACAAGCTTATAAAGCAAAACTGCAATAGACTTATTAGACTTATAAATAACTTTATAGATTCTACAAAACTAGAGAATAATAAAGTTGAAATACATAAAAAACGTGTAAATATAGTTTCTATTACAGAAGATATTACAATGTCTGTTATAAATTTTGCTAAAAGACAAAAAATAGATGTAGTATTTGATGCAGAACAAGAAGAATTATATTGCGATATAGATATAGACCAGATGGAAAGAATAATGTTAAATATACTTTCTAATGCTATAAAATATAATAATCCAAATGGCAATATAGATGTGATTGTAAAAGACCGAAAAGAAAAAGTATATATAGATGTTATAGATAGTGGAATTGGAATACCTAAGGACAGAATAAACACTATATTTGACAGATTTGAGAGAATGGAAAACAAAAATGCTGTAATAAAAGAAGGAAGTGGCATCGGACTTAGTATAGTCAAAAAACTTGTAGATGCTTTAGATGGAGAGATAAATATAGAAAGCGAAGTTGATAAAGGAACTACAGTAAGACTTATTTTCAAAAAATCTAAAAATCAAAATGGAATAGAAGAAGTATACGATATATCACAACATTTAGAAGAAAAGGTAAATCTAGAAATGTCTGATATTAGCTGATAATATTTCTTGATTTTATATAAAATATTATTTTTTAAAATACAAATACTATTACTAATTTAAACTGATGAGGTGATTAGTGATGTTTTGTTGTGATGATAAAAGAAAAAAACAACAGGAATGTTGTTGTAAAGGCCTAGTAATAGGTGGTATACTTGCCGTTGCTTCCATAGTTGTTGTAAAAATATGCAAAAAAATAAAATGCAGAAAAATAGAAAAGATAATAGAAGAATTAGAAATGGAAGAAATGGACGAAAAAGATAAAGGAGAAGACGATACAAAAAAAAATACAGAATATGATCCAGAATTAAAAGAAAAAATAGACGAATTTAATTCTAGAAGACTGACAACAGAAAATGAAACTCTACATGAGAGATTATAAACTACAGTTTAAATCAAAATAAAAATAAATAAGTATTAAAACAAATACTTAAAAAACTAAACAAAATAGATATGTTATAATTTAATTAAAAAGATTATGGCATATCTATTTTTATGTATAATATTAAAATTAAATATATAGGGGGAATCAAGGTGGATATGAAAATTTATAATAATAAAAATGAAATTGATACATCTAATTTTAGAGCATGGGCAGAAATTGATTTATCAAAACTTAAACACAACGTAGAAGTTATAAGAAAACTTTTGCATGATGATGTAGATATAATTGGTGTTGTAAAAGCTAATGCATATGGTCATGGAGATATAGTTGTATCAAAATATCTTGAGAGTATAGGTGTAAAACATTTTGCAGTTGCTTTTATAGAAGAAGCTATAAAGCTCAGAAAAAGTGGGATAAAAGGTGAAATAATAATTTTGGGATGGACCCCTTGTTGTCGAAAAGACGAATTAATCAAGTATGATTTATGTCAAACATTAGTAAGCGAAGAATATGCAGAAGAATTAAATAAACTACCAGGCGTAGTAAAGGGATATATAAAATTAAATACAGGAATGAATAGATTAGGCGAACCAAAGGAACATCTTGATTTAATAAAAAAGATGTTTGATTTAAATAATATTCAAATAGAAGGAATCTTTTCTCATTTATCTAGATCAGACAGTAATTTAGAAGTTGATATAGAATTTACTAAACAACAAATTTCCAACTTTGACTTTATATTAAATAAATTAAAAGAAGATGGGTATAACCCTAAAAATATACATCTTCAAAATAGCTACGGAATAGTCACTTATAGGGATTTACATTACAACTTAGTCAGACCAGGTATAATACTGTATGGAGTTCCAAGCGACCCATTAGACGATACCTTAAATCATCTTCCAGATAATATGAAATTTGAGGCGACACTTTCTCTTAGATGTAAGGTAGCTATGGTAAAAGAAATAACACAGGGAGAGTCAGTCGGCTATGGAAACAACTACACTGCCACAGAGCATGTAAAAGTAGCTACTATAACTATAGGTTATGCAGATGGATTATCAAGACTTATATCTAAAAAAGATATGAAAGTCTTAGTAAATGGAAAATTTGCAAAACAAATAGGAAATGTATGTATGGACCAAATGATGATTGATGTAAGTGGGATAGATGTATGTGAAGGCGATATTGTTACATTAATTGGACAAGATGGTGATAATTATCTGTCTGTAAATCAGATAAGCTTACTTAGCAATACTATAACTAATGAGACACTTAGTGTTATAGGTGAACGTGTTAATAGAGTATATCATTTATAAGATAAACGTATAAAAAGTATTCCTGTATATAATAAAATTATAGGAATACTTTTTATATAAACCATATAAAAATAGCATGTCTTATTTTTAATAAAATATTTTCGATATAAAATGAATATGTTCATTTAATATACTAGCGCCGATAAAGATTAAAATAACTCCACCTATAATTTGAGCGTAATTTTTAAATACAGAGCCTAATTTTTTACCTATTAATACTCCTAAAAAGCAAACGATTAAAGTTATAAGAAAAATACTAAAGCAAACAGGAAAGATTGATATACTTAAAAATGCAAAACTCACACCTACAGCTAGTGCATCTATACTAGTAGCGATAGATAATATAAGAATTTCTTTATTGTCTATTGTCGATATACTTTTCATATACGTGTCTTTTTCAGATTCATTTTTAAAATCTATTCTATTGCTTTCAACAGCTTCAAGAATCATTTTAAGACCGATAAAAGATAGTAAGAAAAAAGCTATCCAGTGGTCGATAGATTTTATGTAAGATTCAAATCTAATTCCTAAAAACCAACCTATAAAAGGCATTATACCTTGGAAAAAGCCGAAAGAAAATGCAATTTTAAAAGCAATCTTGGAATTTATATTTTTTAGAGTTATACCTTTAGTTACAGAGACTGCAAATGCATCCATAGAAAGTGCAAATCCAGTTAAAAAAATATTAAGAAAACTCATAGAGACCTCCTTAGATAAATTGTATATTCGTGTATATTTTTTGAGTGATTAGACCAAAATATACCTAGAATTAGATGTAAATAATTTATCTAATATGTAAATATACATAAAAGAATATATAAATAAATATGAAATTTTTTTTATATCTATTCTTAGTAAAATACAAAGGAGAGGTTTTAATATGAAAAAATGGGTATGTACAGTATGTGGTTATATATATGAAGGTGAAGAACCACCAGAAAAATGTCCAGTCTGTGGTGTTGGAAGTGATAAATTCATAGAAAAAAAAGATAAGTTAGATTGGGCAGATGAACATCATGTCGGCTCTGCTAAAGGAATTGACGAAGAATTAGTAGAAGACTTAAGAGCAAACTTCTTAGCTGAATGTACAGAAGTAGGTATGTATTTAGCCATGGGTAGAGTTGCAGATAGAGAAGGATATCCAGAAATAGGTGCAGCTTACGATAAAATAGCAGGAGAAGAAGCTCTGCATGCTGCTAAATTTGCAGAACTTCTAGGCGAAGTAGTAGAACCATGTACAAAATCAAATTTAACTGCTAGGGTTGAAGCTGAGTATGGAGCTGCTGAAGGTAAATTAAAATTAGCTAAAAAAGCAAAAGAATTAGGACTTGATGCTATACACGATACAGTTCACGAAATGTGTAAAGACGAAGCTAGACATGGTAAAGCATTTTTAGGACTATTAGAAAGATATTTCGGCGAATATAAAAAATAAAATACAAAAGGTATGGGGTATATTTTTATATCCCATAACTTTTGTATTTAGATGTAATTTAAAATTTACTTTTAAAATTATTTAAAAATACTTAAATCATTCCAAATTAGTTTTTGTGAATTTCAATATTATATAATTTTAATATAAAATTGTATAATTTTATAAAAAGCAGATATAATATAAATATAAATTTAGAGAAAATTAAAAAAATACGAAAAAAATAAAAAATATTGTTGCGAATATATATTTTTTATCCTACAATGTATACATAATAAGAAATCAATAAGCTAAATACAGTGAAAAAGAAAGTAAATTTAAGATAGATTTACAGAGAGTAGAGGATGGTGGAAGCTCTATATGATACTTAAATTGAAATAACACTTTGGAGTAGTTAGAAGAAATTATACTTTATAAGAGTAAAGCTAAACGGAGTCTCACCGTTAAAGGAGAAAAAGTATATTAGTACTTTGCAGAGTTGGGCTTTTAGCCAACTAGGGTGGTACCGCGGAAATTATCCCGTCCCTATACATTAGTATAGAGACGGGTTTTTTAATTGAAAAAATTAAGGGGAAAATAATAATTAGTATAAAAGAAAGGGTGAAATTTATGCAGACAATAGAAAAAACATTAGATAGAACTTTTATAAGTGAACTTAAAGTTTCAGATGATGAAGTTGTGCTACTTAGAGGTTGGATATATAAAATTATCGATTTGAGTAGTGTAGTATTTATAAAATTAAGAGATAAAAGTGGTATTGTACAACTTGTAACAGATAAAGATCAAATAGAAGGATTAAAACTTGAAAATGCTGTAGAAGTAGTAGGTAAAAAAAGTGAAAATGAAAAAGCACCAGGTGGAATAGAAATAATTGTAGATAAAATTAAAATACTAGGAAAAACATATTATGATAAACTTCCTTTTGAAATAAATAGTTTTAAAAATAAAGCAGCTTTAGAAACTCAATTAGACCATAGAACGATAGCACTTAGAAGGCCAGAAATAAGGGCAATATTTAAGGTACAAAATGAAATAGAGCAAGCGTTTAGAGATTATTTAAGAAGTAAAAACTTTGAACAAATACACACAGCAAAAATAATAGATTCATCTACTGAAGGTGGTTCAGAGATGTTTACAGTAAACTACTTTGATAGAAGATCTTTCTTAGCTCAATCACCACAATTTTATAAACAAATGATGGTGGGAGCAGGATTTGAAAGAGTATATGAAATAGGTCATGCATATAGAGCAGAACTTCACAACACTTGGAGACATTTAAATGAATATGTGAGTTTAGATGTTGAGATGGGATTTATAAAAGATGAATTTGAACTTATGGATTTAGAAGAAGGCTTTTTAGATTATTTATTTAAACATCTAAATAGAGTTTGTAAAAAAGAATTAGAAATGTATAAAGTAAAACTTCCTGATGAAGTTAAAATACCTAGAATAACTTTAGATGAAGCTCACAAAATCCTTCTTGAAAAATACAATAAAAAATCACCACTTGGAAATATAGATGCAAAAGGTGAAGAATTAATTTGTGATTATGTTAAAAAAGAATACGGCACAGAATTTGTATTTTTAACTAAATACCCAGTTACAAAAAGACCTATGTATACTATGCCTGATGATAAAGACAAAACTTTGACAAAGAGCTTTGATTTAATATACGATGGGCTTGAAATAACTACAGGTGGTCAAAGAATACATGATTACGAAATGTTAAAGGCAAATATAATTAAATTTGGATTAAACCCAGAAGATTTTGATTTTTATCTAGAAACATTTAAATACGGTATGCCCCCACATGGTGGATTTGCTATAGGTCTTGAAAGACTTACTATGAAAATACTAAAACTTTCAAACATAAGAGAGGCTGCCCTTATACCTAGAGATATGAAGAGATTAACTCCATAAGATAGTTATGGTAATATATAAATATAAAGTAGTATATAAAATTTAAAACTTGATAAATATCATATTTAAATAGAGTTTTAAAATAAAAATTAAAAGGAGAAATTATTATGGCAATTAGTAAAGATGAAGTTAAATATATTGCGCAATTAGCTAAGCTACATTTTGACGAAGATGAAGCTGAAAAATTTGCAAAAGAATTTGAAAATATATTACAACAATTTAAAACACTAGATGCACTAGACTTAGACGATGTTGTAGAAATAAGACCTACAGTATCTGTAACTAGAAAAGACATTCCTAAAAAATGTGAGATAGAAGATTTATTTAGAAATGTAAAAACAATGAGAGGTACTGCAATAGAAGTGCCAAAAATCATTGAGTAGGAGGACTTTATAATGAGTATAAAACAATTAGTAGCTAAAATAAAATCTGGCGAAGTAAAAAGTTATGATCTTGTTAAATCATATATAGATACAATAGATAAAAGAGAAGATAAAGTAGATGCTTTCTTATTACTTCAAACTGATGAAGCTCTTAAAAAAGCACAAGAAATAGATGAAAAAGTAGCTAAAGGTGAGAATTTAGGATTACTTGCTGGGATACCTATAGCGATAAAAGATAATATATGTACACATGGTGTAAAGACAACTTGTGCCTCAAAGATGCTTGAGGATTTTGTGCCACCATATGATGCAACAGTAATTAAAAAATTACAAGCTGAAGATGCAATACTTATAGGTAAGACAAATTTAGATGAATTTGCTATGGGATCTTCAACAGAAAACTCAGCTATGAAGGTTACAAAAAACCCAATCGATTTAACTAGAGTTCCTGGTGGGTCTTCTGGTGGTTCTGCGGCTGCTGTTGGAAGTGAAATGGTTCCACTAGCACTAGGTTCTGATACTGGTGGCTCAATAAGACAACCTGCATCATTTTGCGGTATAGTAGGTATGAAACCAACTTATGGATTAGTATCTAGATTTGGGCTTATAGCTTTTGGTTCATCACTTGATCAAATTGGGCCATTTTCAATGAATGTAGAAGATAATGCTTATCTATTAGATATAATTGCAGGAGAAGACGACTTAGATTGTACTACTGCAAAAGGACGCGAAAAGGTAGATTATACAAAACAATTAGGCCAAGACATAGCAGGTATGAAAATAGGTATACCAAAAGAATTTATAGAAGAAAAGGGATTAGACCCTGAGATAAAAGAAATAGTACTTAAAGATTTAGACGCATTGAGAGAATTAGGATGTGAAGTAGAAGAATTTTCCCTACCGATAACTAAAGACGGGCTTGCTCCATACTACATAATATCTTCTGCAGAAGCTAGTTCTAACTTAGCTAGATTTAACTCAGTTAGCTACGGATATAGAGCAAAAGACTACACATCAGTAGACGATATGATAGAAAAAAGTAGAAGTGAAGGTTTTGGTAGTGAAGTCAAAAGAAGAATAATGCTTGGAACATATGCATTATCATCAGGATATTATGATGCTTATTACAATAAAGCTCAAAAATTCAGAACAAAATTAAAACAAGACTTCAAAGAAGCATTTAAAAAATACGATATAATACTTGGACCAGTTTCTCCAATACTTCCATTTAAAATAGGAGAAAGGTGTGAAGACCCTACTGCAATGTATTTAGCTGATATATATACAATAAATATAAACTTAGCTACAATGCCAGCATTGTCAATGCCAGGAGGAAAGAGCAAAGAGGGACTTCCAGTAGGTATCCAATTAATAGGAGATACATTTAGCGAAGATAAGATATACAAAGTTGCTTATCAACTTGAAAAGAAATTAGCACTACAATTTGATAGAGAGGTGTAGATTATGGTATATGAAACAGTCATAGGGCTTGAAATACATGCCGAATTAAAAACAAAAACAAAGATATTCTGTAGCTGTTCTACAGAATTCGGTAAAAAACCTAATGAAAATACTTGTCCAATATGCTTAGGTATTCCAGGGACTTTACCAGTATTAAATGAAGATGTAATAAAACTTGCAGTAAAGGCTGGAACTGCTCTTGGTTGCAAGATAAATAACTACAATAAGATGGACAGAAAAAACTACTTCTATCCAGACTTGACAAAAAACTTCCAAACATCACAATACGATATACCTATGTGTGGTGAAGGTTTAGTTAAATTCGATTTTGAGGGAAGGGAAGTAAAAGTAAGAATAAACAGAATACATATAGAAGAAGATGCAGGTAAACTTGTGCATTTAGAAGATGAACCATTTTCACTAATAGATTACAACAGATGTGGTGTACCTCTAATAGAAATAGTTACAGAGCCAGATTTAAGATCTCCTGCAGAAGCTGCAGAGTTTATGAGACAATTAAAAGGAATACTTGAATATGCTGAAGTATCTGACTGTCGTATGGAACAAGGTTCAATAAGATGTGATGCCAATATATCTATAAGACCTGTTGGACAAGAAGAATACGGAACAAAAGTCGAAATAAAAAATATAAACTCATTTAGAGAAGTTCAAAAAGCTCTAGAGAGAGAAGAAAAAAGACAAAGAGAATTATATCAATACGGTGAAGAGTATAAAATAAGACAAGAGACTAGAAGATGGGATGCAGCAAAAGCCAAAACTTTACCAATGCGTTCAAAAGAAGAAGCTCATGACTATAGATATTTCCCAGAACCAGATTTAACACCTATTATAATTGAGCAGTCTTTTGTAGATAAAACAAGAGAAAATCTTCCAGAAATGCCTGCAGAGAAAAAACAAAGATTTATAAGAGATTATAAAATACCTCAAAAAGATGCATCTATAATAATATCTAATAAAACTCTAGCTCATTTTTATGAAGATACTGTAGCTTTTGGTGTAGATCCTAAAGTAGTAGACAACTATATCTTAGGAGATATGTTGAGACTTCTAAACGTTAAAGGATTAGAACCAGAAGATATAAAAATGGAACCTGAAAACTTAGCTCATCTAATTAAAATTATTGATGAAGGCAAAATAAGTAAGACAGCTGGTAAAGAAGTATTTGCAGAGATGTTCGATACTAATAAATCACCAGAAGTTATAATAAAAGAAAAAGGACTTACTCAAATAAGTTCATCTGACGAACTTGAAAAATTAGTTGATGAAGTTTTACAAAATAACCCACAATCAATACAAGACTTTAAAGCTGGTAAAAAACAAGCTGCAGGTTATTTAATGGGTCAAGTGATGAAAGCTTCAAAAGGACAAGCAAATCCTCAAATTGCTAAAAAGATGCTAGAAGATAAATTATCTATTTTAGTTTAGTTAAAAAATTGATACACATTATAAATTGATTTAAAAGAACCATTATGTAATAATTATTCATATAGTGGTTCTTTTTAAATTTATATCAGTACTGAAATAAAAACATATAATAATAGTGAATATATTGCAAAAGAGGGGAATTTATGAATATTTTATTTAAAAGATCTGTACAGAGAATAATACTTCTGGCAATTTCGTTTTTAATACAAGTAGCAATAATAATATTTTTCTTATTACAATATAGTGAGTATTTCTTTAACTTCTATATAGCTTCTCTAGCACTTAGCATTGTAATAGTTTTTATAATTACTAATAGTAAAAGTAATCCTAGTTATAAAATTGCATGGATTATTCCTGTGATGATTTTCCCTGTATTTGGTGGGCTTTT
Source organism: Clostridium sp. 2218st1_F5_2218SCRN_220325 (assembly GCF_039062665.1). Lineage (NCBI taxonomy): Bacteria > Bacillati > Bacillota > Clostridia > Eubacteriales > Clostridiaceae > Clostridium > Clostridium sp. 2218st1_F5_2218SCRN_220325. Next base: position 104,919 of record NZ_JBCLNH010000007.1, read on the forward strand.
TTATCTACTATACGGTGGAAATAAACTCAGTGCAAGAGAAAAGCTTAAGATGGCGATACAAAATATAGAGATGACACACTCTTTAAAACAAAATGATAAAATAATACAAAAACTACAAGAAGATAATATATATGCAAAAAATCAAAGTGAATATATATTAAATTATGCAAAATGCCCTGTTTATAATAATACAGAGACGACTTATTTTAAAATTGGGGAGGAGAAGTTTGAAGCTCTTTTGAAAGAATTGAAAAAAGCTAAAAAGTTTATTTTTTTAGAGTATTTTATAATACAAGAGGGAAAAATGTTCAACTCAATATTAGAAATTTTAGAAGAAAAAGTAAAACAAGGTGTTGATGTGAGGGTTATTTATGATGATGTAGGGTGTATAATTACACTACCACATAATTATCAAAAAAAATTAGAAGCTAAGGGTATAAAATGCAAGGTATTTAATCCGGTTAAACCCTTTTTTACAAGAAGGCTTAATAATAGAGACCACAGAAAAATAGTAGTGATAGATGGGGATGTAGGATTTACAGGAGGTATAAACTTAGCTGATGAATATATAAATGAATATGAAAAGCATGGATATTGGAAAGATGCAGCTATAATGTTAAAAGGTGATGCAGTTTGGAATTTGACTAGAATGTTTTTATCTATGTGGGACTATATAGATAATCGAGAAGAAGATTATATGAGATTTAAACCATCTAAAGATAAATATTACAACACAAATGGATATGTACAGCCTTTTGATGACAGTCCTCTTATAAATGAACCAATAGGTGAGACTGTATATTTAAACTTGATAAATAAAGCAAAAGATTATATTTATATAAATACTCCATACTTAATAATCGACAATGAGATGGCGACTGCACTTAAAATAGCATCAAAATCTGGCGTAGATATTAAGATAGTAACACCTTATATACCTGATAAAAAATTTGTCCACGCTGTTACAAAATCATATTATGAATCATTTATAAAAGATGGGATAGAGATTTATGAATTTATACCTGGGTTTATGCATGCCAAGACCTTTGTTGTAGATGATGAATACGCAGTAGTTGGAAGTATAAATTTGGACTTTAGAAGTTTGTACTTACATTATGAATGTGGTGTATGGCTTTATAAAACAGATAGTATAAGTGATATAAAAAAAGATTATTTAGATACATTGAAGAAATGCCATAAAGTTACTATGGCCGAATGTAAAAATACTAGTGTGATAAGAAAGTTTGGAAGGTTAATTATAAGGATGTTTGCTCCACTACTATAAATTTATTTAATATATATAATTAAAAGAGAAAGGTGTATATTTATACAAAATAAAAATATGTTAAAAAAATATATAGACTTAATAATAGGTTCTTTACTTATTTTTTACTTTTTTATTATAAATATAATGTCGTTTTTAAGATTTAAATATTTATTTTTAGTTTTAGGGATGTTTTGTTTTATATATCATTTTACAAAAAAGTATTTAATAAAAAAAGAAAAATTATATAAATTTGCCAAGAAAATACTTATGATATTTATTTCTATATTTATCTTAGTTGAATCTATAATGGTATTTTATCCAAAGCAAAATTTAAACTCAGATTGCGACTATATAATAGTCTTGGGTGCATTAGTAAATAAAACAAATATAAGTAAGAGTTTGCAAGATAGATTAGATACTTGTATAGAATACTTAAATAAAACAAAACAAGAAAAAATGATAATAGTCTCAGGCGGTAGAGGAAGAGGAGAGGATATAACTGAAGCCTCTGCAATGAAAGACTATCTAGTATCAAAAGGTATAAATAAAGATATGATTATAATGGAAGATAAATCTAAAACAACAAAAGAGAATTTTGATTTTTCTAAGAAAATAATAGAAAATCTATCTAATAAAAAAATAGAAGACCTAAAAATAAAAGTTATAACGACTGATTTTCACACTTTGAGAAGTAAAGTTATTTCTAGAAAGAGTGGATATAAACAAATGAGTTTTTATACATCAAAATCAAATTCAAAATTAGCAATTTTAAATTATACAAGAGAATTTTTTGCATTAATAAGCAATATAGTTCTTAGCTATTAAAAAAGTAAAATATGATTAACAAATTAAATATAAATAATGATATCTATGTATTATAAAAAACAAAAACACCTTTAAAAGGTGTTTTTATTTTTTGTTAATTGATGAAGTTGACATTTAAGTCGATTTCATCGCTAGTTATATGTAAATCATCTTCTATTAGATAATTTAAAGTATTTTTAAAGAAGTATTCATCCTTTCTTGATAAGATAAATGGACACTCCTTCTTGTTTAGTATATCCCCATTGATCTCTTCTATTAAGTAACCATCTTTTAATTCGACATTAATTTTTAAATTGTATATAGATTTAGTGTGGGTATGTTTGAAATATGTATCTAAAGATTTAAAAATTAAGTCAAATAAATTATTTTTTAAAGCGATTTCTTTGTTTTCCCCGCAATTTTCACAATAAAAATAATTAGATGAACTTTCTGATATTATACATGAATTTTCTCCTTTGCAATTACTACAAAAATCATTCATTTGTATTCCCCCCTGATGTATATAATATATGAAATTTAATGTTGATTAAATAATAACTCAAATATTGGTAAAAATCAAAGGTAAGAAATGTAAAAACAGGATTAACTGTAAAATAATATTATATTAAAAGATAAAAAATATATATCTCCAATATTTTTTGAAAATATGTTATTATATATGAGACAAAAAAGTATGGAGGAGGAAATAAAGTGGAAGAAATCTCGAATATGAACTTTGATCACTTATCTTTTGCAACAGTTATGAAGAAACTGTCAAATTGGGTATTAGATGACGGTATAAATATGGGTGTAAAACTTATAATAGGTGTTCTAGTAATAATTATTGGATTTAAAGTGATAAATAATATATCTAAGAGATTTTTAAAATTTGCAGAACTTAAAGCTGTAGATGTAACAATCGTTAAGTTTTTAAAATCATGTATAAATATATCTCTAAAATGTATATTATTATTAGTAATAGTAGGCGGATATTGGGATATTAAACTTACAGGACTAGCTGCAATATTAGCTTCTGCTGGGGTTGCTGTAGGTTTAGCGCTTCAAGGAAGTCTATCAAACTTTGCTGGAGGATTTATAATCCTATTTTTAAGACCATTTAAAGTAGGAGATTATATACAAACATCAGGATTTGAAGGTACAGTAGAGCAAATAGGAGTATTTTACACAAATTTAGCTACTATAGATAATAAATTAGTTATGATACCAAATGGTACATTATCCAACGGAAGTCTGATAAATTATTCAGCTAAAGAAACTAGAAGAGTAGATTTAGTATTTTCAGTTGCATATGATTCAGATTTATTAAAAGTTAGAAAAGTATTAAAAGAAATAGTGGACAATCATAAACTTATCTTATCAAAACCAGATCCATTTATAGGACTTATCCAACACAATGCAAGTTCTCTAGATTTTGCAGTTAGAGTGTGGGTGAAAAATTCAGATTACTGGCCAGTATATTTTGATTTATTAGAAACAGTTAAAACAAGATTTGATAAAGAAGGTATAGATATACCTTATCCACAAATGGATTTACATTTTAAAAACCAACAATAAATAAAAGAGCTAAAAGTATTTAAATATATTTTTAGCTCTTTTTTGTTTATTACAATTTTCTTAAATATATTCTTACATAATTGTTATTAAAATGTAAGAATAATTAAATAAAAAATACATTTAAATAGGTTATAATCATATTATAAGATAATTCTAAAAAAGAGCATATTTATAAGAGATTTAAAATATAAAATAAATAAGTGGTTAAAATAAAGATGAATCTCTTTAAAATACAAGTTTTATAATGTTAAAACTAAGGAGAAAGATATTATGGAATATATACAAGCTTTACAAAATTTAGTTCAGGATTATTGGGTACTTTCATTATGTGTAGGATTTTTCAGCACATTTATAGAGAGTTTTATACCTATGCTACCATTAGTTGCATTAATAACTGCTAATGCAGCATTATTTGGGATGTTAAAAGGTTTTTTAATATCGTGGTTAGGCTCTGTTATGGGGACAATATGTTTATTTTTAATAATTTATAAAATAGGTGAAAATAGTAAAATACTAGATAAAATTAAAAGCGATAAAATACAAAAGGCTATTTTATGGATAGAAAAAAGAGGATTTAAACTATTATTTATAGCTTATGCATGTCCATTTTTACCTGCATGTGTGATTACTATTGCGTCTGGAATAAGTAAAAGACACAAGACTACATTTATCTCAGCAGTATTATCAGGTAAATTCATCATGTTTTTAGTTATAAGTTATATAGGTCAAGATATATATGGATTTATCACAAGTCCAGTTAAGATTATAGGTTTTTGCGCAGTAGTATTTATAGCATGGAAATTAGGTAATAAATTAAATAAAGATTTAGATTATATAGAAGAAAAAGTAGTTAATAAAGAAAAAGAAGAGCAAGAACAAGAAGAATATATTGAAGCGAATAAAAAAGTTAGATAAAAGTATATAGATAATAAAATTAGAGGTTATTTTAACCTCTAATTTTGTTTAATAACCTATTTTGATTGTAATTTTGAGAAGCTTGTCGCCAATTTACAAAATTAAAGAAGTTATCCACAAGTGCGCTTTTATTGGAATAAAGCTCTTCGTCTATATTTAAACATAAGATTATTTGATGTTTATAAATTATTGGACAAGAGATTTCTTTGGAGGTAGTCAAGTATAATTCATTTTGAGAATTTTTGGCTAAGAAAATCCAAGTCGATTTTGAATCTAAAGCTAATTTTTTAAATTCAGATTTAAAGTTATCAAAAGATGAAAATGACTTGTTTATTTCTTTTAAAAGTTTACCTTTTACGAATGTTTTTTCAGGAGATAAACTTTTAAAAAAATACTCATAATTTAGAGCGTGTGAAGCATTCATCTTTACTTTTAAGGCTATATTATCTGGCATAGAATCTAAATTAGTTAAAATCTCTTCTAAAGAAGCATCTTTAAATTCTTTATTATCTTTTAACTCATAATTTAGATTATCTAAATAAGCGTTGTATTGACAATATGAGTACTTTAATGTATCTGTGTCTATAAATTTATTTAAGTCATAAAAGTTATAGCTTAGCTCAATAGGCCTTAAATTAAATGATTCTAGCGCATAGGAATAATCAAGATAGTTATTAATATTTAATATAAAAATAAATATTAATAAAATTAAATTTCTCATTATAATCACCTCGATTATATTATGTTACAAAATAGAAAAAAGTATTATAAATTGATTTAATATCAAAACCTAAATAATAAGTTTAGAGATGCTAATAATATTTCCTATATGATGTAAAAAATGATATAATAGTATTTAATAGGGTATTATATTTAACAAAAATTTAAAAAGGAGAGATCATAATGGCGATTACATTATCAAAAGGTCAAAAAGTTAGTTTAACTAAAGGAAACCCAGGTCTTAAAAACATAGTTGTAGGGCTAGGATGGGACACAAATAAATACGATGGAGGGTTTGATTTTGACCTAGATTCAGCAGCATTTTTATTAGGAGAAAATGATAAAGTAAACAGTGATTCTGATTTTATTTTCTACAATAATTTAAAACATTCATCAGGAGCCGTACAACATTTAGGTGATAATTTAACTGGAGAAGGAGACGGCGATGATGAGCAAGTAAAGCTGGATCTAAGTTTAGTGCCACAAAATGTAAATAAAATTGCTTTTACTGTAACTATACATGAAGCACAAGAAAGAAGACAAAATTTTGGACAAGTAAATAACTCTTATGTAAGAGTTGTAAATGCAGATACTAATCAAGAACTTCTAAAATATGAATTAGGCGAAGATTTTTCTATAGAAACTGCAGTAGTTGTATGTGAAATATATAGACATAATGGAGAGTGGAAATTCAATGCATTAGGTTCAGGATTTGAAGGTGGACTTGAAGCTCTTTGTAAAAATTTTGGAGTTAACGTATAAAAATAGTTTTTTGGGGGGAGAATTATGGCAATTCAATTAAAAAAAGGACAAAAAATCAATTTAACTAAAGGCAATCCAGGACTTAAACATATTAAATTAGGATTAGGTTGGGATACTAATGTGTTTGATGGAGGAGAAGACTTTGACCTTGATGTAAGTTTATTTATGGTAGGTAAAAGTGGAAGAGTAGAAAATGACGAAGATTTTATATTCTACAACAACTTAAAACATCCATCAGGAGCTGTAGAACATCTAGGTGATAACAGAACTGGTGATGGCGATGGAGATGACGAAGAAATACTAGTAGATTTCTCAAAGATGCCAAACACAATAGAAAAAATAGCTGTAACAGTTACTATATATGAAGCTAAAGAAAGAAGACAAAACTTTGGACAAGTAAATAATTCTTATGTAAGACTTCTAAATTCAGACAATGATGAAGAATTGCTTAGATATGATTTAGGGGAAGATTTCTCAATAGAAACTGCAGTAGTTGTATGTGAAATATATAAAAATAATGGAGAATGGAAATTCTCAGCAGTGGGCGCAGGGTTCGAAGGTGGACTTGAAGCTCTTTGTAAACAATACGGATTAAACGTATAAAACAAATTCTATGGAGGAAAGCTATGGCGATAAATCTTAAAAAAGGACAAAAAATCGATTTAAAAAAATCTAATCCAGGACTAAGTGCAATAAGAGTTGGCTTAGGATGGGATCCAGTTGAACAAGGTGGGGGCTTTTTTAAAGCTTTATTTGGTTCGGGAAACGCTGATATAGATTGTGATGCTTCTGTATTTTTATTAAATGAAGATAGCACACCAGTTGACTTAATTTACTTTGGTAACTTAAGAACAAAAAACGACTCTATAATACATACTGGAGACAACTTAACTGGAGAAGGGGCAGGAGATGACGAAGTAATTTTAGTCGACTTAGATAAAATACCTTCTCAAGTTAGTAAATTATTATTTGTTGTAAATATATACGACTGTGTCAGAAGAAATCAAAACTTCGGCATGATTAAAAATGCATATATAAGAATGAATGATGCAAAAAACAATTCAGAAATTGCTAGATACAACTTATCTGACGACTACAATGGAAAGACTGCATTAATAGTAGGTCTTATATATAGACATGATAACACTTGGAAGTTCTCTGCAATAGGTGAAGGGACAAATGACACAGGATTAAACGACATGAAAAGAAATCTTGAAAGAAAAGCATACGGAGTGTAAAAATGAAATTTTATAGTGAAAGTAAAGAAAATGTACTAAAAGAGCTCGGTGTAAATAGAGACAGAGGTCTTTCTACTGAAGATGTAAAATCGAGAAGAGAAAAATACGGCCTAAATGAATTTACACCAATCGAAGAAGGTAGTTTTTGGGATGATTTAAAAGATGCACTATCAGAGCCTATGATAGTAATACTTATAATAGCAGCTATAATAAGTGCTGTTATTGGAGAGTTCCACGATGCAATAGGTATAGTTTGTGCCATTGCAATAGGTATAGCGATAGGAATGATAACAGAAGGTCGTTCTAAAAAGGCAGCAGAAGCACTATCAAAATTAACTGAAAATATAGAAGTTAAGGTGCTTAGAGATGGTGAAGTAGAACAAGTTTCAAAATCAGAATTAGTTCCTGGAGATATAGTATTTATAGAAACAGGAGATATGATTCCAGCAGATGGTAGACTTATAAAAAGTATAAACTTAAAAGTAAGAGAAGATATGTTGACAGGTGAGTCTGACGATGTATCTAAAAAATGCGATGCTATCATCAATATGGAAAAAGTAGAAACTAAAGATGGTATAAAAGAACTTGAGCCAATACCAGCTAAACAAATAAATATGGTATTTGGCGGAACACTAGTAGCTTATGGTACAGGTATGATGGTTGTAACTTCTATAGGAGATAATACTCAAATGGGAGATATAGCAAGACATCTATCAAATGATGAAGAAGAGACACCACTTCAAATAAAACTTGGAAATTTAGGTACAATGATAGCTAAAATTTCAAGTGCAATAGCAGGTTTACTATTTATATTTATGGTAGCAAAAATGGTGTTAAATGGACTTAAAGTAGATACATCAAATGTATTTGCATTTTTAGATTCAATAGACGGAATAAAAACTGCATTTACAGTTTGTGTAGCGTTAATAGTTGCAGCAGTTCCTGAGGGACTTCCAACTATGATAAATATGACTTTAGCAATAACAATGCAAAAAATGGCTAAAATAAATGCCTTAGTAACTAAAAAAGAAGCATGCGAGACTATAGGTTCAGTTTCAGTTATATGTTCAGATAAAACTGGTACATTAACTCAAAATAGAATGACTGTAGAAGTTGCATATATAGACGGTAGATATATACAAGACAAAATAGAATCAAACAGTTACTTCTTAGAAAACTGTACAGTAAACTCTACAGCAGATATAGAAATAACAGAAGATGAAACTAAATATTTAGGTAGTGCGACAGAATGTGCTCTACTTCTTAGAAATAAAGACACTGATTATAGAAAAATGAGAAAAGAAGCTGTAGTAGTAGCCCAAAATCAATTCTCATCTAATTTAAAAAGAATGTCTACTATAATAAGTGAAGAAAATAAATATGTATTACTTACAAAGGGAGCTCCAGAAATAGTTCTTGAACTTTGTAAATATGTACAAGAGCCAGACGGTATAAAAGAACTTACTAAAGAAAGAAAAGAAAAAATACTTTCTGAAATAGCAAAATTACAAGAAAAATCTATGAGAGCTTTAGGATTTGCATATAAAGAAATGCCTCTTTATAATGAGTCGCAAGAAGCAGCCCTAGCTCTTGAAGAAGACGAAATAAGTATAGAAAAATGTGAAGAAAGTTTAGTATTTGGAGGCTTTGTAGGAATAAGAGATCCACTTAGACCAGATGTTAAAGAAGCTGTAGAAACTGCAAATCATGCAGGTGTTGCTGTAAAAATGCTTACAGGTGACAATATAAATACAGCTAGAGCAATAGGAGAAGATTTAGGCCTTCTTAAAAATAATATGAGAGCTGTAGAAGCATCATATATAGATACTTTAACTGATGAAGAACTAAAAGAAGAAATCAAAACTATATCTATAGTTGCGAGAAGTAAACCAGACAGTAAAATGAGAATAGTTCAAGCTCTACAAGCAGATGGTGAAGTAGTAGCTGTAACAGGTGATGGTATAAATGACGCTCCTGCATTATCAAAAGCTGATGTAGGTATAGCTATGGGTATATCAGGAACAGAAGTTTCTAAAAATGCAGCAGATATAATACTTACAGATGACTCATTCTCAACAATAGTAAGCGGTATTAAATGGGGTAGAGGAATTTACGACAACTTCCAAAGATTTGTTCAATTCCAGCTTACAGTTAATATAATAGCATTCTTAGTTGCTATAATTTCACAAGTAGTAGGCCAAGAAATGCCTTTTACAACAATCCAACTTTTATGGGTTAATATAATAATGGATGGACCACCAGCTCTTGCTTTAGGTCTTGAACCAGTTAGAAAACATGTACTTGATAGAAAACCAGTAAATAGAAATGCAAGTATAATCACAAAATCTATGATATTCACAATTGTAGGTAATGCTTTATTTATAACATTAATACTTATGTTACAATCTTCACTTAACATACTAAATGTTTCAGAAGCAAAAGGTGAAACAGTAATGTTTGGTATATTTGCATTTAGTGCATTATTCAATGCATTTAACTGTAGAGAATTTAACTTCGACAGTATAATACCTAATTTAACTAAAAATAAATTAGCACTACAAATAATAGCAATTACAGGAATAGCACAAATCTTCTTTACACAAGTGTTTAGAGATTTCTTCAATGCAGTTCCTCTAAGTCCTATGGAATGGATAAAAGTAATAGCTTTATCATTTAGTGTTATAATAGTAGATGAAGTAGTTAAATTTATATTTAGATTATTTAAAAAAGAAAATAAATATGATGAAAATATGCCAAAAGTAGAGGCATAATAAGTTTTAGCTACTTTGTTTTTTATTAAAATGAAGTAGCTAAAATAATAAATGGCAGATTATAAGGAGGATAAAATGGAGTTAGGTAATAAATCAAATATATTTAGTAAAATATTCTCCAGCCAATCAGACAGGGGTAACTATACATCAGCTAAAGGATATGAAAATTATTTTATATCTTATATAGGAATTGATAATGAAGATATTTATAATTCAGAAATATACAATTTAAATAGAGAAATAAAAAATAAAAAAAACATATGCCTATTTAAAAATAATATACTAAATCCAGATGATTTCGATATAATATCTTACTTAAAAAGCAAAGTATCTAAATACAATGGTAGTGTATTTGATCTAGATATAGACTTAGTGAGATATGAAGAGATCAACAATAGAATAAAAAGAGGGTTTGATATTCTCTTAAAAGAAGAAAATCAAAATTTCAACAATGACAGAGTTAAGTTTAACTTTATAATAAAGGTAATGAGCTGGATAAGAATATATATAAATCCACTTATTATTGACTATAAAGATGCTCCAAAAGTTGTATTTTACGGAGATATAAAAAAACACGAACTGTATTTTTTATTAATACTTTACTTTGCGGGCTTTGATATACTTTATATAAATCCTAATGGACTTAGTGAATTTGAAAATATAAATATTGAAAAATTCAAAATAGAACTAATAAATAATAAAATAGTACAAGAGAGAATTTCTTTTGATGATAGAATTCAAAAAGGTGAAATAATAGAAAAATCTAGTATAAAAAAAGCATATACTGTTGGAGCGCAAGCATCTAAAAAGATAAGTGACGAGCTTTTAAATGATTCTGGCTTTATAAAACCTTGGCAACTTCAAAATAGAAATATAAAATCTTTACTTCTTAGTTCTACAGTAGATGAAGTGGATATATATTGGAATGAACCACTAAAGTTGAGACCTGGATTTAAATTTGATAATGAATTAGTTACACTGCCAGTATTTTTTACAAAAATAGATGGAGTTTATAGAGATTTAGATGAATATTATTCACTACTTGAAAAATTACAAGTAAAAGACTTTTCTTATTTTATACAATACGATGATAATATAAGAGCTTTGACAAAACCGTTTACAAGAGAAGGTTATAATTTATCATTCTTTATTTCAAATAATGGAAAACTAAATAAAAAATCTATTATAAAAGAAAAGTGTTTTTCAATTTCAAATTTAAGTTTGAGATGGCAGGAGATTATTTTAGATAAAGTAGAAGAAAGTATTTTAAGCGATATGTTTATAGAAGGACTTACTAAAGACGATATAGTAAAAGGACTTTATAGCGTTTTAAATATGAATGAAAGATTTGTATATTTAATAAATAGTTTTGATTATGCAAGTATAAATCCTAAGTTGATAATATATATAGAAAAGATGAGAATGTTTACAAAGGAAATTGTATTTTTACTTCTTGTGTTAAGTAAAATTGGATTTGATATAATTATATTTACACCAGGCGGGGTAAACTGTATTGAAAATGTAATAAATAATCAAATTGTGGATATACATAGATTAGACGTAATAAATTATAATTTGAAATATATGTCTAATAAACATAATATAAATAATACAAATAAGAGTGTAGGTTCATTCTTAGAAAAACTATTTGGGAAATGGAGTGATTGATAATGGGTATAGATATTAGTAAATTTTCAAATAACAACGACAGCACTACAAATAACAATAAAAACGAAGAAAATATAGCAGAAGTACAACAAGATAATTTTGATATAGTTGAGTATACAGACAACAAAAAAAACGAGCTAAGACAATCTAAAGAAGTTGAGCAACTAACTTCATTAATAGAAGTAGACAATCCAAATACTATACTTCAATTTGGTAAAGGTGCGTCAGAAGGTATTTCGAGAGTTTCTGACAGCTTACTTTCAAATATAAAGATGAATCAAAATGAAAAAAACACAGAGATGTTAGTTAGGCTGACTAAAATAATGGATAAATTCGACTTAGACGATTTTGCTCAAACTAAGGAGCCAGGATTCTTCCAAAAACTATTTAAAAAGGCAAATAGCGCTTTAGAAGTTATGTTCCAAAAGTACGATACTTTAGGAAGTGAAGTTGAAAAAATACAAGTAGAACTTCAAAGATATGAAAGAGAAATACAAGATTCTAATAAACAATTAGGCGCTATGTTAAATGAAAACTTCAACTACTACAATGAGCTTGAAAAATACATAGTAGCAGGTGAAATGGCTATAGAAGAACTAGACAATGATTTACTTCCACAATTTAAAGCAAAGGCTGAAAGTGGAGACCAAATGGATTTGACAAATTATCAAGAATTATTAAATATAAAAGATATGCTGGTTCAAAGAGTTTATGATCTTAGAATATCTGAAAATATTTCTCTACAGACAATACCAATGCTTAGAAGTATGCAACACAACAACTACGGTTTAATTAGAAAAATAAACAGTGCATTTATAGTAACGCTTCCAGTGTTTAAGCAATGTCTATCTCAAGCTATACTTATCAAAAAACAAGAGCTTCAAACAAAATCACTACAAGCTCTTGATGATAAGACTAATGAATTACTTCTTAAAAATGCACAAAATGTATCTCAAGCGAGTACTCAAATTGCCAAGATGGCAAATTCAAGTTCTATTCAAATAGAGACATTAGAAAAAATGCACAACACTATAAAAAGCGGTATAGAAGAAACTATGAGAATAGAGCAAGCAAATAGAGATGAAATAGCTAATAACACTAGAAGATTAGAAGAGCTAAATACTTCTGTTATAAGCACTTATAAAAGAAAATAATACATCTAATAAAAAGTAGGTATTACTCTTATTAAGAGTAAATTTTAAAAATATTAAAAACTTAAATCTAATATTATAGTATGTTTAGATAAAAATGGGATATCTCTATTTAAGCTATCCCATTTTTATTTATAATTATCATTGTTGTAATTACAAAATACAATTATAATTATAAACATCAAGATAAATATCTTATAATTGGAGGAAAAGGTGAAGTATTTTAATTATTTAGAGAAAGAGAGATTAGAGCGTATTTTTTATAAACAACCTCAAGAGTTTGATAAAAAAACTGATAAAGATATTTTAAAATATGCTTTAGGAGCATTTTTATATATTCCAGCAAATAAATATGAGCAAATATATAAAAGTGTAGTAAATCAAGAAAAAGAAGCAAAGCCACTTGCAATATGCTTAGAAGATGCAATCGGTGAATTTGGGGAAAGAGAAGCTATAGAAAATCTTAAACTTGTTTTAGATGATTTATCCAAGCAAGTATTTTGTAAACTAGAGAAGCTTCCACTTATATTTATAAGAGTTAAAAATAAAGAACAGTTAAAAAAAATAAAAGATATTCTTATAAAAAATAAAGACTTTATAACAGGAATAATAATACCAAAAGCAGATAGTGAGTTGTTAGAAGACTTTATAAGTATATTAGATAATTTTAATTTAAATAATCTATATATTATACCTATAATAGAGTCAAGTAAATTTATATATAAAGAAATAAAAGAAACACAATTTCAAAAGGTGTATTATAGTATATTAAATCATAAAGAGAGAATTTTAGGCATTAGAATAGGACTTACTGATGTATTGGGGATGTATTCTATAAGGCGTAAAAGAGAATTTTGTATATACGACAATCTTATAGCAACTTCATTTATTCAAGATGTTATAAACTATCTAAATCGAGAAGAATTAGATATACCTATAAGCGCAGGTGTAAGCGAATTATTTAATATGGATGATGAAAAAATAAAAAATCTCTACATAAAAGAAATTGAATTAGATAAGTTTCATGGGTTTGTTGGAAAAACAGTTATACACCCAAAGCAAGTAGAAATAGTACAAGCTTTATCTAGCATTACTTATGAGGATTATATGGATGCTCAAGATATAATAAAAAATTATAATTCACAAATAGGTGTCAAAAAAAGCTCATCGGGAGATAAGATGAATGAGTATAAACCTCATTATAAATGGGCAAAGAAAATTATAAGTCTAGCTTATATATACGGGGTTTTAAATAAGGGGGTAGATTATAATGAGCTTATTAAAAGTAAAAAGTAGGAAGGATTATAAAGATAATTTAGAACTAAAAAACACATTAAATAATAAATTATCTTATGACAATAATCTAAAAGAAAATTTAAACTTTGAATACAATATAAAGCTTAGGGAAAATATATTTGATTTAAATATAGATGATTATTTAGATTTAGGTATTAGAAATAACAATAAAAGAAGATTTTTATTTATATCAAAGACTCTAGGTAAACATCTACCATGTAGGGTAAGTGATATGGATGATTTGGGGCTAAAGATAGTCAAAGCTTATGAAAAAAAGTATAATTATCTAAATTCTGGTGTAATTATATCTTTTGCAGAAACGGCCACAGGACTTGGACATAGCGTATTTAATCATATAAATGCTGATTTTGAGTTTATTCATACAACAAGAGAGATAGTAAAAAATAAAAAGACACTAGATTTTTTAGAAGAACATTCTCATGCTACAGACCACTATCTTTATTATGAAGATTTAAATTATTTTAAAGATGGAGAAGAAATAATATTAGTCGACGACGAGATAACTACGGGAAATACATGTATAAACTTAATAAAAAAGATAAACAATTTATATCCTAAAAAGAGGTATACAATATGCTCCATATTAAACTGGATGGATGAAGATTCTTTTAAAAGATTCAAAAGCTTAGAAAAAGATTTAAATACAGAGATAAATTTTGTATATTTATTTTCAGGCAGCTTTACATTTAAATGTGATGAAGAAAAAATAAAAAGTAAAATAAAAGAAAGTGAAAATATAGATAAATATATTTTGAAAAAAAATAAATTAAAAGTAAATTATATTTATATCGATATGGATAAGTACGAACAAAATAAAAAATACTTAAAAAATACAGGACGATTTGGCATAAATAAAAAAGATCAATTAGATCTGATAAGTAAAGTTAAAAATGAATGCTTTAAATTAAATATATTAGATAATGAAAAGGTATTGTTTTTAGGTAGTGAAGAGTTTATGTATATACCTATGTTGTTTGCAGACCAATTTAAAAAAAACGATATATACTACCATTCGACTACTAGAAGTCCAATAATAGACATAGATATTGATAATTACCCTATAAAGACAAAATTTACTCATAATAGTCTTTACAATAAAGGTGTAGTCAATTATGTATATAATATAGACAAAATAAAATATGACAAATGCTTTTTATTTTGTGAAATAAATAAAGATAAAGAAGAATTTGAAGAAATTATAAAAATATTTTCAAATACAGATATAAAAGAACTAAATATAGTTTTATTTAAATAATATATAAAGGGAGAATAATATGAAGGAATTTTCGACATACAGCAAAGAAGATGTTATCTTTTTATTGAAAGATATATCTAATATGATAGTAGAAGAAGATAATTTGACGAGGGAGAGAAAAATACAAAGTGGAACTCATTATTCAGAGATGATACCTGTAGAATATAAAGTAAGTGATGAGTATTTAACTTTATACAGAGAAAAATTAAAAGAAAACAAAGAAAAATTAGCTTTTGCAATCGGGGTAATGAGTGAAAAAATCTTAAAAAGACATAATCAAAATCCAATATTAGTTTCATTGGCAAGAGCAGGCACACCTATAGGAATACTTGCAAAAAGATATATAAAACAAAGATACAATATAGATTTACCTCATTATACAATTTCTATAATAAGAGATAGAGGTATAGATATAAATGCAATTAAATACATAATAAATAAACACCATAACAGTCAAAATATACAATTTATAGATGGATGGACTGGAAAGGGAACTATAGCTAATGAACTTAAAAAGGCATGTATTGAGCTTGAAAATACATTTAATACAGAGTTTGATCCATCTTTAGCAGTACTTGCCGATCCATGTGGATATTCAAATATATATGGTATAAGAGATGACTTTTTAATACCAAGTGCATGTTTAAACTCTACAGTAAGTGGACTTATAAGTAGAACAGTACTTAGAGACGACTTAATCGGACAAGATGATTTTCACGGTGCAAAATACTATAGTGAATTAAAAAAAGTAGATGAATCAAATAATTATATAGATACAATACAATCTTGTTTTAAAGGACAATATAAAAATATAGATAGAGAAATTGAAAATTGGACAGAAGATAAAATAACTCAAATTGGAAATGATGATGTCGAAAATATAAAAGATAAATACGATATAGATGATATAAACTTTATAAAACCTGGAGTTGGGGAGACAACGAGAGTGCTTTTGAGAAGAGTTCCATATAAAATACTTGTAGATGATATAAATAATAAAAAACTAAAACATATATTAGTTTTAGCAAAAGAAAAAAACGTAAAAGTAGAAGAGTTTAAATTTAAAGCTTACAGTTGTTGTGGAATAATAAAACAAATGAAGGATATATAATATGATAGTTTTTTCAGATTTAGATAGAAGTATAATATATTCAAAAAGATTTTTAAAAGACGACACTACTAAACTCGAGATAGAAATCTACAATGGAGAAAATATATCTTATATATCAAAAGAGACAGTTGAACTTATTAAAAAAATAAAACAGAATAGTTATTTTATACCTACAACAACGAGGACAATAGAGCAATTTAAAAGAATATCATTTTCCAAATACGGATTAGATTTTAAATATGCAGTAACTTCAAATGGTGGAAATATTTTAGTAAATGGAGAAGTAGACAAAGAATATAAACTACTTATAAAAGAAAAATTAAAATTAAGTTCACATATTAAAGATATAATTGAATTGTTAGAAAATTATAAAAGTATAAAAGGCATAAAAAAAATTAGAAAGGCAGAAGAACTCTTTTTATACATTGTGATAGATAGAGATACTTTTGACTTTAAATTGCTACAACCTTTTATAGACGAAATAAAGAAATTAAATTGGGATACATACATAAATGGAACAAAAATTTATTTTTTACCTGCAGAATTAAAAAAATCTACAGCAGTAAAATATCTATGTAACAAATTACAACATAAAGACACATTTGCAATAGGGGATTCAATAATGGATAAAGATATGCTAGATGTATGTAAAAATTCTTATGTTCTAAAGCATGGTGAATTATCAAATTTAATAGATAATAATTGTGATAATTTATCAATAAGCACAAGACAGAGCTTTAATGGAACAGAAGAAATATTAAATAAGATTATATTATGTCAAACTAAATAAAATAGTAACATTTATCTACTAAAAATATTAAATAAAAGCTTATAGGAATTGTATTTCTGATAATAAAAATACAATTCCTATAAAAATAAAAAATGAATAATATTAAGATTTGAAATATACAGTTGTATTTTAAAATAAAATGTAAACTGATGTAGTAATTTTAAATACAATACAAATAGAAAAAGTTGTTAGATTTTGGTATAATATAATTATAAAACTAAAATAGGGGTGATATTTATGAGTTGTCCAGCAATACTAGAGAAAAATATAAATAGATTAAATGATTTATTTGTACTCTTAGATTTAAGCCCAAGTGAACAAAAAAATATAATGGAAATAGCAGAAAAGTTTCCAATATCTATACCAGCATATTATTTGTCACTTATTAATAAAGAAGATAAAAATGACCCTATAAGAAAAATGGCAATACCATCTGAGTTTGAAAAGGACTTAGAAGGGACATTTGATACTAGTGGGGAAGGAGACAACACTGTAATTACAGGAATGCAACATAAATATAATGAAACAGTTATGATTTTATCCACAAATCAATGCGCTATGTACTGTAGACATTGTTTTAGAAAAAGATTAGTGGGATTATCTGATGAAGAAATAGCTAAACATTTTGAAGAAATGGCTCAATATATAAAAGAGCATAAAGAAATCTCAAATGTACTCATTTCTGGAGGGGACTCTCTTGTAAATTCTAATACAAAAATAGAGTATTTATTAAAATTGTTTACATCCATAGATAATTTAGATTTTATAAGATTTGGTACCAGAATACCAGTCGTTATGCCGCAGAGAATATCTGAAGATTTGCAATTATTAGAAATATTAAAAAAATATTCAAAGAAAAAACAAATCTATATAGTTACGCAGTTTAATCATCCAAATGAAGTAACAGAAGAATCTAAAAAAGCAATAAAAATGCTTCAAAAAATAGGTATAGTTGTCAAAAACCAAACTGTACTCTTAAAAGGAGTAAATGACGATTCTCATGTTTTAGGATCATTATTAAAAAAACTTACATCAATCGGTGTAGTACCTTATTATATATTTCAATGTAGACCAGTAAAGGGAGTAAAAGGACAATTTCAAGTTCCATTTGAAAGGGGCTATGAGATAATTGAAGGTGCAAAAGCTATGCAAAATGGACAGGGTAAATGTTTTAAATATTGTTTTTCTTGTGAAAGTGGCAAAATAGAAGTCGTTGGTAAATTAGGAGATGAAATGATATTTAAATTTCATGAGGCAAAATACGAAAAAGATTACGGCAGAATTTTTACTAAAAAACTAGAAAAAGATACATGCTGGTTATATGATATAGATTAAATTATATAATCAAATATAGACTAAAGTTTTATTTGATTCAAAATAAAAAGACGTGAACAATAATTCACGCCTTTTTTTATTCTAAGGAAATTATATATTATCTGGTTTATGGATAATGTATAATTTCCAACCTATTAACTTAAGCAACGGAATCTCCGATTCGTTGGCGCCATGAGCGAAGCGAATTTTAAGCAACGGAATCTCCGATTTGTTGGCGCCATGAGCGAAGCGAATTTTTTATTTTATATTATTAAAAAATCTAAATTAATATTGATTTGTCTATATCAAATTTACTTTTTTTGAAAGTTAAGTTATTAAAATTTTTTACAAAATATTTGTAAATATCACTAGAAACAGGTTCAAAATCAAAAAACAATTTACATATTTCAACTTCATCACCTGTTTTTCTAAAATACTCACAAATCCACTTTGGCTCTTCAAAATATATTTTTAGATTTGCAGACACATTATTCATATTAAATCCCCCCAGACTAATTATAAAGAGTTAGTATAATTCTTAATAATAATTATTCTGAAAGTTTACAAACTATTCCAAAAATAACAAGTATACATAGAAAAAACTTGTACTAATTTAAAATTAATACAAGTTTTGTAAACTAGAGAGATATATATAATTGAAAAGTATCAACATCTATCTCATCATTTTATCTTCTTTATCTAAAATTAAATCGACATCTACTTTACCGTCGATAGCTTTTTTAATAGCTTCTTCAATAGTCTTACCAAGAGGCATTAAATGTGTAGTATGATAAGAAACTTTGTCTAATGTTCCAAAACAAAATCTATAACCAGTTGAAAATCCAAATAAAGTGTAATGCCCATCATATTTTTCCTTAGCTATATAGTCGGCAACTATTAAAGCTTGTGCTAAATCCATGTTGTCCATGTTTTTTACAAATATAAGTTTTTCTTTAGGTAAAACTTTTTTTATTGAATCATCATCTAGTCTAACGAGCGCTTCATGAGTGCTTATTTCTTTTAAATATACACCTAAAGAACTTTCACTACCATTATCATATAAAATTCTATCGCCAAATTTCATGACTAAATCCCCCCTGATAAAAACTTTTTTTTAGTCTATAAATTATTGTTCTATATATAAATTATAGTCTAATAGATTTATTATTTCAACAAATATTGGATTAAAAAGAATTGAAAAAATACTAAAAATAATTAGAAAAAGGACGAAATTAAATGGTTTGAAAAATTTTATTGAAAAACATAGTTATTTCTAATTGACATTGATTATCAAATTGTGTTACTCTTATATCAGAAAAAATTGAAAGTGAGGAGTACAATGATATTTAAAAACAAAAAAGTGAAAACAGCTATGGCTGCATTAGCAATTTTAACAATATTTGGGGGGAGCATAAGTAGTTCATATGCAGCTGAACTAACTAACGCACA
Organism: Clostridium sp. 2218st1_F5_2218SCRN_220325; assembly: GCF_039062665.1. NCBI lineage: Bacteria > Bacillati > Bacillota > Clostridia > Eubacteriales > Clostridiaceae > Clostridium > Clostridium sp. 2218st1_F5_2218SCRN_220325. The sequence continues at coordinate 125,026 of NZ_JBCLNH010000007.1, forward strand.
AAGTGCTGTTGTAGCAAGTCAACAAAGAATAGACTTAGATACAACTTTCAAAAAAGATAATTCAGATGAAGCATCTTCTGCAAATAGTTACCTACAAGACAGCTACTTAAAAGTAGAAAACGGAAAAAGATATATGGTTTTAGAATTAGGATCTGGAGATTTAATGAAATCTGTAGTACCTACTATAAATGGTCAAGAAATAAAATACGAAAATGAATTAAATGAATCAACTAAAGTTAGAACTATTACTTTCGAAATATCTTCTTTAAATGATGATATAAGAATAAAATTCCAAATAAATCCATTTGGTAACTTTATAGTAAATGCTACTGCTAGAGTAGATGCTAAAATATCAACAGGTTCAACTGAGGACAAAGACGATACAGTTACTAGTCCAACTCAAAAACCACAACAACCAGAACAACAACCAGAGCAAAAACCTGAAGAAGATAAAGATAACAAAGAAGATAAAGACGACAAAGAAGAAGACAAAGATGATAAAAATGACAATGTAGATAACGGAAACAATGGAAACAACAACGGAAACAATTCAAACGGATCTACATCAGATAAAAATGACAACAACTCATCAAATGGAACATATAAAAATGGTCATTATCAAGTAAAAAATGTTGTTATATTAGACAATCCAGTAGGATATTCAATGGTTAGAGGAATCTTAAACGAAACTAGTAACGTTGAAATAAAAGATGGAAAATACTACTTAACATTAGAAATAGGACAAAGTAGTTTAATGAAAAATATAGTTATAAAAGCTAACTCAAAAACTTTAAGCTATACAAAAACAAACGTTGGAAATGATACTATAAGAATAAAAGTTGAAATACCAAGTTTATCAACAAAACTTAACATAAGTACATATGTAGATGCAATGAGCAAAACAGTTGATTTCGATGTTAAATTAAACGAATCTACATTAAAATTTGTAAGTGCTAACCAAGAAGGTCAATTACCAGAAAACAACAACCAAGGTACTATACCAGGTGGCGGAAACACAGGTGGAGGATCAAATGATTCAAACTCTGGTTCAAATGATACAGTAGTTGGAGATACTGCTACAAAAGGTAAACTTTATACTATACAAAATAAAGTAGTTCACCAAAACGAAACTGGTAGAGAAATGGCTAGAAAATATTTAAACCAAACTTCTAAAGTAGAAGATATAGATGGACAACTTTACTTAACACTTACATTCACAGGTACAAACTTAATGAACAACCATAAATTCTATGTAAATGGTTCATTAGTAAGCCATCAAGTAACTGCATCTTCTTCAACTAGCAAAAGCTACAGATTTAAAATAAGCTCATTAAAAGATGATATAAAAGTAAGTGCATACATAATACCAATGAGCAGATCAGTTGAATTCGGTGTTCAATTATTAGAAAGCACTTATACATTTGTAAAAGATATAGATGGATCAGGAAGTAGCTTACCACAAACAGGTAGCGTAATAAACGCAGAATCAATGTTAGCTGGTGGTAGTTTAATAACTGCATTAGGTGCATTTATAGGAAGAAGAAAAAGAAAGTAGGACTTAAGCATGAAAATTTTAAAGCATTTATTTACTATATGTTTGACTATACTTTGTTTAACTAATGTAGCATTTGCTGCAGGAAATGAAGATATAGAACCAGGATTATACAACATACAAAACGACGTTTATCATGAACAAGAAATTGGAATGACAATGGCGAGAACTTATTTAGATGAGACTATGCAACTTGAAGTAGTAGGTGACGGAACTTACAACTACATAATAGGATTTAGTGGAACTGAATACATGAACAATCACAGATTTACAGTAGATGGTAAACCTGTAGAAAATGTAGAAACTGTTGAAGAAGGTGCTTCAACTGTTAAATTAAAATTTAACGTTGATTCATTAGATTCAAAGATCCAAACTCAAATATATGTTGACGCTATGGGAAGAGACGTTGAATTTGATATAATACCTAATTTCGATACTTTAGAACTTGTTGAAAAATACGAAGTAGAAGAAGAAGAAGTTGAAGCTACAAATACTGAGAATGAAGAATCAAATAATGATGCTGAAAAAACTCAAGACGAAGCTAAAGAATCTAAATCTTCTACACCTGTAATAATAGCAGGAGCAGTAGCTGTAGTAGCAGTTGTTGCAGGAATAGTAGTATTTAATAAGAAGAAAAAATAGATGCGAAAAAAATTAAGTATATTTTTAATCATTGTGGGATTATTAATGATAATAATCCCGCAAGGATTAAGGTATTATTCAAAATATGTTGAAAACAACAGTATAGATAAGTTCAAACAAGAAATAAAACAAGCTGAAGTAAAACAAACTTATGAACCTGGAGAAGAAATCGCAATTATGAGGGTTAATTCAGTAGGTTTGGAAACAGTAATCGTAGAGGGCACAGATAATAAGTATCTAAAATATTATGCATGTCACTTTGAAGGAACTGCTATGCCAGGAGAAGAGGGCAATTTCTCTGTTGCAGGACATAGTAGTTATTTGTATAACCAAGTATTTAACGAACTACACAAAGTAAAAATAAACGATGAAATAGAAATTGAAACTACAAAGGGCATATTTAAGTATAAGATAACAGAAAAATTTGATACAGAGGCTGAAAATACTTCAGTACTTACCCAAGATATGAGTAAAAAAGAGATAACTCTAGTTACTTGTACAAATGGTGGTAAAAAAAGACTTATTATTAAAGGAGAAATTATGGAGTAATTTCTCTTAAATTTTGGCAAATAAGGATAAATTAAATATCATAAAGATAAAAAAGCCAAAATATGGATTTGAAAATTATTTAAATTTATATAAATGACAATTAAAGAAAATTAAAAAAGACAGTATTGTGATATAGGAAATGAGGACGAGAAGTTGAAAAAGATTTTAAGTTTAATATCTATTTTAATGGTTACTTTTTCTGTAGTTGGATGTTCAAGCAGTAATACAGATAGCGCTAGTTCAGAAAATAATTCAGCTAATAAAGGAGATGTAGTTGTAGCAACATCTGTTGCAATAACTCAAATACTTGATAGATTAGATGTAGCAGTTAGCGGTGTTCCAAAAACTAATTACGACCTTCCAGAAAGCGCAAAAGGTGCAACAGAAGTTGGAAGTCCAATGAGTCCAGATATGGAAATAATAAAATCATTAAATCCTACAAGTGTAATATGCGTAGATACACTAGGAAGTGATTATGAAAAACAATTTAAAGAAAATAACATAGACGCTGATTTTTACAACTTAAGCACAGTTGATGGATTAAAAGAAACTGTAACAGCTTTAGGAGAAAAATTCGGAAAACAAGATAAAGCAAATGAAATACTAGATGAAATAAACAAAGTAGAAGAAAAAGTTAATTCTAATAAAAAATCGGATGATAAAATCTTAGTATTATTTGGGGCACCAGGAAGTGTAATGGTTGCAACAGATAAAAGTTATGTAGGAAATTTAGTTGAATTAGCAGGAGGACAAAATATATTCTCAAATGCAGCAACTTCATTTACAACACTTAACTTAGAAGAGATAATAAAATTAAATCCAGATAAAATACTAGTTATGACTCATGCTGATCCAGAAGTTGCAAAAAAAGCAGTATCAGATGAGTTAAGTAAAGAACTATGGCAAAATGTAAATGCAGTTAAAAATAACGATATAACTTATTTAGAAAATGGTTATTTCGGTATGAGTGCAAACTTACAAATAGTTGAGGCTGTAGAAAAATTAGGAGATATATTATATGAGTAGAATAGAAACACATACTTTAAGTAGTTCTAAAAAAATATGCATGATACTTGGTACAGTTTTTATTTTATTGATTACAATATTAATATCTTTAAGAATAGGTAGTTTAGACATTTCAATCAAAGAATTACTTGAGGGAATGTTCTTAAATAGACAAAGTAACAACTTTTTAATTATTAAAGACCTTAGAATGCCGAGAGTTCTAAGTGCTGTTTTAATCGGTGGAAATCTTGCAGTAGCAGGTGCACTTTTACAAACTACTATGAAAAATCCACTAGCTGATCCTGGTATAATCGGTATATCATCAGGAGCTAGTTTAGCATCAATAGCTGTAATGGTGTTATTTTCACAATTTATAAAATACAAACTTATATTAGCTTTTATAGGTGGTATAGTAGCTGCTTGTCTTGTATATTTAATAGGAGAAGACAAGGGATTCTCACCAGTTAGAATAATTTTAGCCGGTGTATGTGTAAACTCAATCTTAAATGCATTATCATCAATGATGACAGTATTTAATAGTTCAGGAGTTTCAACTATACAAACTTGGCTTTTAGGAAGTTTAGTAAATGTAACTTGGGCAGATTTTAGAATATTAGCTTGTTATACAGTAGCAGGGCTTGTATTATGCTTATCAGTTATAAAATGCTGTGACCTTATGGGTCTTGGCGATAAAACAGCTCAAAGTTTAGGGTTAAATGTAAATAAAGTTAGAGTATTAATAACTTTTGTAGCAGTATTTTTAACAAGTATATCTACAGGAGTTGGTGGTGTTATATCATTTGTCGGACTTGTAATACCACATATATGTAGATTCTTAATAGGATCTAGTCATAAATTCTTAATACCATTTAGTTATGTTATGGGAGGATTTTTACTTCTTGTAGCAGACACAATATCTAGAAATATATTTAGACCTTACGAGATACCAGTAGGGGTAACAATGTGTTTAATAGGTGGTCCATTCTTTATTTATATACTTAGAAGGAGCAAAAGATAATGGTTAAGTTAGAAAATATAAGTTTTTCTTATAATAAAAAACAAGAATTTATAAAAGATTTATCATTAGAATTTAAAAGTGGAGAAGTTACCACTATCCTTGGACCAAATGGAAGTGGAAAAAGTACACTTTTACATATGATATCTACTTACTTAAAACCTAAGTCTGGAAAAATATATTTAGGAGATAAAGACTTAGGCAAGTTAAAACAAAAAGAAATTGCAAAATATATATCATGTGTGTATCAAGAAAATGAAGCACCAGATGATATAACTGTTAGAGACTTAGTTGCATTTGGTAGAACTATATATCCAAATGTTAAAAAAGAAGATAAAGAAGAAAATAAAAGAATGATAGACTTTGCCTTAAAAGCCACAGGTATAGAAGAAATACAAGATAAAAAAGTAGTTAATTTATCGGGTGGACAAAAGCAAAGAGCATTTATAGCAATGTCGCTTGCACAAAATACAGGCGTATTACTTCTTGATGAGCCTACAACTTATCTTGATATTTACCATCAAATAGAGATACTAGAAGTAGTAAAAACTCTAAACGAAAAGTACAATATTACGATAATAATGGTTTTACATGATTTAAACCAAGCTATAAACTATAGTCATAATATCGTAATTATGAAAAATGGGAAATTAATAAAGCAAGGTAGATCACAAGAAGTTCTAGATGAAGATACTATAAAAGATGTATATAACGTAACAGGATATATACATAAACAAGATGAAGAGGTATACTTTATACCTAAGCAAATTTGTTAGATTATAATTTATATAATCTCATCTAATATTAATATAAAATATTTTAAACAAGGATGCTTATATAGGCATTCTTGTTTTACTAAATAGGTAATTTCCAAATATTTCAAATTAGGGGGAGAGATATGTTATCTCTAAAAAAAATAGGGCTTATAGCTCTTGGAACGATTTCATTAGCAATAGGAATAATAGGAATATTTTTACCTTTAATTCCTACAACACCACTATTACTTTTAACATCTTACTGTTATATAAGTAGTAGTGAAAAATTAAGCGAAAAATTCATGAATACAAAAATTTACGATAAATACGTTAGAAACTTCCACGAAAAAGGTGGAATGACTTTAAAAGGTAAATTAATGCTTACTATACCAGTATCATTACTTTTACTATTTATGTTTATAACTATTAAAAGCCCAATAATGAGAGTAGTTATTGTAGTTATGTGGGTTACAAAAGTTGTATTCTTTACAAAAATGAAGACGATAAAAATCGAAGAGGTGTAAAATGTTTAAAAAGAGATTATTAGAACTATGCAATAGTTCTAAAAAATGGATTGCTATGACAGTTCTAATGAACTGGATATCAATTATATGTAACATATTAGTTATCCTATTTATAGGAAATACAATAGATAGTTTAATAAAATCAGAATTAGAAATAAATTACTTAAGAGATGGTCTTTATATAGGATCACTTTTAGTAATAAGATTCTTAGCAAATTATTATTCAACAAGATTCTCACTTAACTCATCAAGTGAAGTTAAAAAAATATTAAGAGAAAAAATATATGAAAAATTATTAAATATAGGTGTAAATTACAATAAATTTATATCTACATCATCAGTAGTACAAATAGGTGTTGATGGTGTTGAGGCGTTAGAAATATACTTTGGTAGATTTTTACCACAATTATTCTACAGTGCATTAGCTCCACTTACATTATTTGTAGTAGTATCATTTATAAGCTTTAAAGTAGCATTAGTATTATTAATATGTGTACCTTTAATACCGCTTACAATAATGGCAGTTATGAAAATAGCTAAAAAATTATTAAGCAAATACTGGGGTGTATATACTAATTTAGGTGATTCATTCTTAGAAAATCTTCAAGGTCTTACTACTTTAAAAATATTTGACTTAGATGAAGAAAAAAATAAAGAGATGAATGAAGATGCAGAAAACTTCAGAAAAATAACAATGAGAGTTTTATTAATGCAGTTAAATTCAATAACAATAATGGATTTAGTTGCTTACGGTGGTTCAGCAATAGGTATATTAATAGCTATAAGCCAATTTAGAAATGGGATAATAACTCCTGGTGGGCTTTTAATTATAATACTTTTAAGTGCAGAATTCTTCTTACCGATGAGACTTTTAGGTTCACTATTCCACGTTGCTATGAATGGTATATCAGCAAGTGATAGAATATTTGACTTACTTGATATAGAAGTAGAAGAAAAACCATCTTTAACTGAAGAACAAATGAAATCTCTTGAAAATATAGACATAAAATTAGAAAACGTGTCTTATAGTTACGACAAGAAAAGAACAATATTAGAAGATATAAATATAGACATAAAAGAAAAACAAACTGTTGCGTTTGTCGGAGAAAGTGGTTCGGGAAAAAGTACAATCACTAGCTTACTTCTTAAAATAGACGAAGTAGATAAAGGTGCTATAACATTTAACGGAATTAACTTAAACGACATACCATTTGATGTATTAAATAAAAAAGTTGGATTTATAAACCACAACGCTTATATATTCAACACAACAATAAGAGAAAATATAAAAATGGGTAAAAAAGATGCTACAGATGAAGAAATCTATGCAGTATTAAAAGAAGCAAACTTAGATAGCTTCGTTAAAAACCTTACAAACAAATTAGATACAAAAGTTGGAGAAGGCGGAAACTTACTTTCTGGTGGACAAAAACAAAGACTTTGTCTTGCTAGAACAATAATCAAAAACCCAGATATCTATATATTCGACGAGGCTACTTCAAATATAGACGTAGAAAGTGAAGAGAAGATTTGGGAAAGTATAGAAAAAATATCTAAAGATAAAACAGTTATAATAATTTCACACAGATTATTAAACGTTAAAAATGCAGATACAATCTACATGTTAGAAAATGGAGTAATAGCTGAAAGCGGAAACCATAACGAGCTTATGCTAAAAGGCGGAGTATATAAAAACTTAGTAGATCACCAAAATGATTTAGAAAACATATACAGCGAATTAGAAAGTAAAAACTTAGAAAAAACTTCAGATGAAATCGAGGTGATATAGTATGAATAAAGAGAGACAATCAGGATTTAAAATAATGTTAAGACTTATAAAAGTCTTAAAACCACTAGCACCAATAATGATGATAACTATATCATTCGGTATATTAGGATTTTTAGCTGCAACTGCAATAACATCATTTGGTATGGTTGCAGGAGCAGATATATTAGGATTTAATGTAGGTATGAGTGCCTCTACTGCTATAAAAATAGTTATAGCTTGTGCAATACTTAGAGGTATACTTAGATTTATAGAGCAGTATTCAGGACACTTTATAGCCTTTACAATACTTGCAATATTAAGAGATCAAGTTTTTAAAGCGTTAAGAAAATTAGCTCCAGCAAAACTTGAATCAAAAGAAAAAGGTAGTTTAATATCTATAATAACAAGTGATATAGAATTATTAGAAGTATTTTATGCTCATACAGTAGCACCAATAGCTATAGGTGTAGTTACATCAATTATAATAGCATGCGTATTATTTAGTATAAACCCAGTATTTGGGGCATTATCAGTAGTATTTTATCTAATAGTAGGATACTTTATACCAGTATTCTCATCAAAATTTGCTAAACAAGGTGGGGTTGAATATAGAGCTGCATTTGCAGATTCAAACTCATACTTCTTAGAAAGTTTAAATGGTATAAAAGAAATACTTTTATTTGATAAAGGTGAAGATAGAAAAAATGCTATAAACGAAAATAGTGAAAACTTACACGAGAAAATGGGTGTAATAAAAGGTCATGAGGGAATAATAAGAGCCTTCACTGATATAGTAATAATGATAGCAATACTTACATTCTTATTTGTAAGTATAGAGTTAAATAAACAAGGTCAAATAACAATAGGACAAGGATTAGTTGCAATAGTAACTCTTGCAAGTTCATTTGGACCAGTTGTTGCACTAAGCAACTTATCAAACAACTTAATTCAAACATTTGCATGTGCACAAAGACTATTTGATATATTAGACGAAGTGCCAGTAGTTGAAGATGTAGAAGGTGAAATAGAACTTTCTTCAAAAGATATAAAAGTAGATAATATAAGCTTTGATTATGAAAATAGAGAAAATATATTAAAAGACTTATCACTTGATATTAAAAAAGGTGAAAAAGTCGCTATAATAGGTGAGAGTGGATCTGGTAAGAGTACACTTCTTAAATTAATGATGAGATTCTGGAATGTAAATAAAGGTGAAATCTCAATAGGTGATGAAAACTTAAAAAATATACCTACAAAAACTTTAAGAAAATCTCAAACTCTAGTGAGTCAAGATACATTCTTATTTAACGATACAATATTAAATAACATCAAAATGGGTGATAGAAATGCAAGCTTTGAAGAAGTTGTAGAGGCCGCTAAAAAAGCATCTATCCATGAGTTTATAATGAAACTTCCACAAGGATACGAAACAAATGTTGGAGAATTAGGTGGAAACTTATCATCAGGTGAAAAACAAAGAATGTCTATGGCTAGAGCATTCTTAAGAAATAGTGACATACTTATACTAGACGAGCCTACAAGTAACTTAGATACATTAAATGAGGCAAGTATATTAAAAAGTATAGATGATGAATGTAAAGATAAAACAATAGTAATGGTATCTCATAGAAAATCAAGTAGTGCAATATGCAATAAGAGATACGGATTAGAAAACAAAAAACTTGTACGTATACAATAAATATAGTACTAGATAGAGTTTTATAGTTTAGTAGGCCTGTGATTTATCATACGGCCTACTTTAAATTGAATTTATGAGGAAATGGAAGATAGATATGACTAGAATAGAGAGAGAAAAAAAGATAATAGGTGTAATGGTAGATATATACTGTAAGAAAAAACATAAACACAAAGACGGTTTATGTGAAGAATGTCAAGAATTATTAGATTACAGTAGACAAAGACTAGATAAGTGTAAATTCGGTGAAGAAAAAACTTACTGTCAAAAATGTCCTATACACTGCTATAAAAAAAGCATGAAAGAAAAAGTAAAAGACGTTATGAAGTTCAGTGGTCCTAGATTATTAATATACAGACCAGTTGATTTCTTCAGACATCTTATAGGAAAATAAGAAAATATTTAGCTTAAAGATTTTTGCAATTTATTATAAAAAGGAGATAAAGTTTTTGTGATTTATCTCCTTTTTTTGCTTATTTCCCTTGCAATTTGTGCCATTTTTATGGATAATAGATATAGCTAAAAATAATATAATAATAGTAAAAATATGTATTGTATATTGTTTATAATTATAGAATATACAATTAAAAAAATGGAGGTATATAATGGAAATAAACTTTAAAACTTCAGGAATATGCTGTAGAGAAATGAACTTCTCAGTTGATGAAAATAACACAATAACTGACGTTGAATTCGTAGGAGGATGTAACGGAAATCTTTCAGGAATGGCTAAATTATTAATAGGACAAAATGCATTAGAAGTTGCAGACAAATTAGAAGGAACTACTTGTGGAAACAAAATGACTTCATGTCCAGACCAATTATCAAAAGCTATAAAAGAAAATATAAAATAATTACATAGATAAAATATATTTATATTTAGTATTAATATATAATTATTGACAAAAATTTTGACTTTGAATATAATATAATGTATATGTATATAAAATCAAAATTTGTCAATAATAATATAAAAAGCTAAGATAAGGAATAGTAATAATAATAACTTAAACAGAAAGTAGCCGGTTGATGAGAGGCGCGCTAGGGATATTATGAATACACCTTTGAGCTTCACTTTTGAAATATAGTAGGGAGTGACGTGTGCACACGTTATAGTGCAGAGTTTTTAACTCACTGAGGTAGATAATGTGAATTATCTATAAACAAAGGTGGTAACGCGAGATATGCCCTCGTCCTTTAGATAGGACGAGGGCTTTTATATTTTACAAAATAAATTTTTCATATTAACTAAATTAAAACTTAATAAATATTTTAAAAAATTTATTAAAACATGAAATTATATTTAATTTTAAATAAAGGAGTGAATAAAATGACAGTATACGAAGAATTAGTCGAAAGAGGACTTATCGCACAAGTAACTGACGAAGACGAATTAAAAGAATTAATAAATGCAGGTAAAGCTACATTCTATATAGGATTCGATGCTACTGCTGATTCTCTACACGTAGGTCACTTCATGGCTTTATGCTTAATGAAGAGATTACAAATGTCTGGTAACAGACCTATAGCGCTAGTAGGTGGAGGAACTACAATGATAGGTGATCCATCTGGTAGAAGTGATATGAGACAAATGATGACTCCAGAGATGATAAACCATAACTGTGAGTGTTTCAAAAAACAAATGAGTAAATTTATAGATTTCTCAGATGACAAAGCAGTATTAGTAAACAACGCTGACTGGCTACTTGACTTAAATTATGTAGACGTATTAAGAGAAGTTGGTTCTTGCTTTAGCGTTAACAGAATGCTTTCTGCTGAATGTTACAAACAAAGAATGGACAGAGAAGGTGGGCTTACTTTCTTAGAATTCAACTACATGATAATGCAAGCTTACGATTTCTATCAATTATACCAAAAATACGGATGCCAAATGCAATTAGGTGGTAACGACCAATGGTCAAACATGCTTGCAGGAACTGACCTAATAAGACGTAAATTAGGAGAAAATGCATACGCTATGACTATAACTCTTCTTCTTAACTCTGAAGGTAAGAAAATGGGTAAAACTCAATCAGGTGCTGTATGGCTAGACCCTAATAAAACTTCTCCATTTGAATTCTACCAATACTGGAGAAACGTATCAGATGCTGACGTTATAAAATGCTTAAAAATGCTTACTTTCTTACCACTTGAAGAAATAAAAGCAATGGAAAACTGGGAAGGTAGCGAGCTTAATAAAGCTAAAGAAATACTTGCATACGAATTAACTAAATTAGTTCACAGCGAAGAAGATGCAGTAGCTGCTCAAGAAAGTTCAAGAGCATTATTTAGCCAAGGAAATGCTGCAAATATGCCTACTGTTGAATTAAGTGAAGATGATTTAGAAGAAGGTAAAATAGATATAATAAGCTTACTTGTTAAAGCTGACCTTGCACCAACAAGATCAGAAGCTAGACGTAATATACAACAAGGTGGAGTTTCTGTAAATGGTGAAAAAATAACAGATATCCAAGCTACAGTTTCTAAAGAAGAATTAGAAGGTGACGGAGCAGTTGTAAAACGTGGTAAAAAGAAATTCAAAAAAGTTATAGTAAAATAATTTATATTTAATATAAAAAAGGAGTTATGAAATTAATCATAGCTCCTTTTTATATTAATTTTTTGTTTTTACTATTTAACTCCAATTATACCATCGACTAATACATCTACACTTGCATTTAAGAAGTAGTCATTTATATTTACATCTTTTAAAGCTTCTCTTATAGACTGTTCATTGTGTTTAACACCAGTTAATTTCTCTTCTATAAATGATACATCTTCTTTTCCAAAGAAATCACCAAAGAATTTAATATCAGTTATAATTCCTTTTTCTACATTTAAATTAAACTCAACATTTCCTCCAGCATATTTTAATTCATTGCTTAGAGCAAATTTTGGTGAGTTACCATAGTTCCAATCCCAAGTACTGTATTTTTCTTCTACTAATTTTTCTATAGAGGCTATGTCTTCATCAGTCATAGTATACATTTTACTATCTTTGTCTGTTTTAGCTACAAAATCCATTAAGTAATCTTTAAATTCTAAAACTGTCATAGGTTGTTTTAAATGTTCACTTATATTAGTTACTCTAGATTTTACAGATTTAACAGATTTACCTTCAAATTTTATAGGTTTTACTTTAAGTGCAGCAGATACGTCGTTTATTTCTGAAGAGAATAATAAAGTACCGTGGTGCATAACTTTATTTTGATAGTTGTATTGAGCGTTTCCTGAGAACTTTTGTCCGTCTATTAATAAGTCATTACGTCCAGAGAATTCTGCATTTATTCCAAGTCCTTTTAAAGCTTCTACAATAGGCATAGTAAAGCGTTTAAAATCACTAAAGCTATTGTTGTTACAAGCTATAAATGTAAAGCATAAATTTCCTAAATCATGAAAAACTGCTCCTCCACCTGATTGTCTTCTAACTACTTTTATGTCGTGTTCTTTTATGTATTCGTAATTTATTTCAGATAAAGTATTTTGGTTTTTTCCAACTACAATTGCTGATTCATTTCTCCAAAGTAAAAATAAATCTTCATTTGTATTTTTTAAGAAGTATTCTTCCATTGCTAAATTAAAGTAGGGATTTGTTCTTTCGTTGTAAATTAATAACATTAAATTGTTGTCCTCCTATGGATTTAAAATATTTTTAATATGAATACAATATAAATTTATATTTTAATAGTAATACTTTCGACATAAATATAAAAAATCCTTTAATTTGTATCAAAATTTTTCCAATGATTTTTAGGTAAATAAAAACTTAATTTTAAATACTTTCTTTATTTAAATCTTTATTTTCAGATTTAAAAAGATTAAATTTTTTTCTAATAAAGTGAATTATAGGGACTATATAAAGATAAAATGCAAATGGAATATAGCTGTAGATATTTATTTTAAGTAGTGAAGAAGGCACAAGAGCAGCTATACACCAAGGAATTAGTGCAGGAGTTAATATTGCTGAGTTTGAAATATCGAGTGCCAATTCATCATTTGGCTGATCTTTATATAAATCTTTGACAATATCGAGTGTCAATATAATAGCTATAGTTTGGCTACAACCTACAGCGGCGTTTATTATTCCAAGAATTACTGTTACTAAAAAGATAGATGATTGGGATAAGTTTTTTTCTTTTAATTTTTCTTTAAAGCTATCAAATATATTGAGTCCGCTGAAAAATCCTGAAATACAGCAAGAAATTATAATTATATAACATGTTTTTAACATGGAGATTATACCTCCACCTTGAATTATATTTTTTAATACATCAGAATTATTTGTATAGCCGAAAATAAGACAATTTAAAAAGTTATAAACACTTGTATTTTGGATTAATATATCTAATATAAAAGCACATAATATGCTTATTGGTAGAGAGTGAGTTATTTTGACTTTAAATATAGAAAGTAAAAATAGTACGATAGCTGGCAATAATAATAAGATAGATACATTGTAGTAATTATATAATTCTATACTAAGGCGATTATCTATAGATGTAAGTGGGTATTTAAGTGAAAATACGAGGTAAAATACTATGCACAAAATAAAAGGAATAATATTATCAATTACTAGTTTTTTTACATAATCAAATAATTTTAAATTAGTCAAATTACAAAGCAAAAGTAAACTTGATGACAGGGGAGAAGTTCTATCTCCAAAATATGCCCCAGAAAAAATTGCCCCACCTAATAGACCTAAGTTAATTCCAGCTGCTTTTCCTATTATAACAAGGGGTATTCCTACAGCGCTTACTGTTCCAAAAGAAGTTCCAATAAGCATAGATACTAAACTCGTAATCAAAAACGCGCACAATATAAATAAATTAGGATTTATATATTTTAAAGCGTAGTAAATAATACTAGAAATTACACCGGAGCTTAACCATGAGCTTATAAGCATACCTATTAAAATCAATATAATTATTATATCTAGTGATTTTTTAGCCTCAACCCAATAAAGCATTCCTATTTTTTTTAGTGAGTATCCTCTTTTTAAAGCGACAAATGTAAAAAATAAAAGAGATATACTAAGTCCGAATCCAAGGAATATATTATTTAATACACTAAATACAAGTATTAATAAAGTAAATAATATCCCTATAAAAATTAACATAAAATATACCTTCTTTCTAATTAATTTGATTTATTAAATTGTAGCACAGGAGAGTATACTTTAAATCATATTTAGTAATTATTCTAAATAAAACGTAAATGTAATATTACTTTAAAAAGTGTAGATAATATATTAAAGATAAAAAATATATTTAAAATATAAAATATTAAAATTCTAATTAAATAAAAATACAACTTTTATTTAAAAAAATTAAAAATATGGTTGAATTTAGGAAATAATTAATATATAATAGAGAAAATAATACAACATGAATATGTATAGTAAGGTAGAGGTGCAATATATAAGAGTAAAGATAACGAGGGAAGTACGATGACTTATCTTGAAAGGGTATGTTGCCGAAGTATATAGGTGATACTTTAAGCCTATATAACTGGGGGTATATAAAATATATATATCACTGTCACTAAATGTGGAGAGCTATCAAAACTTATCTTTTAGCATATAAAGTAGCAAATCTTGTTGATTAGAAAATCAACATTTTTAGTGTACCTTTCTGATATTCATAATATTAGGAGGAGAAAATGAAAAACAAAACATCAAAAGTAGCATTAATATCGATAATGATATTCATGATGTCTACTGTAATGGCATTTGCCGAAGAAGTAGATATTGACCAGGTCAATGCAGATAAATATGGGGCGTTAACATTAATACCACCACTAGTAGCAATAATACTTGCATTTGCAACAAAAAACGTAGTTATATCTTTAGCTATAGGAATTATGTCTGGTGGATTCATTCTAAATTTCGCAGGAATCAATATTTTTTATACAATAATACATGCATTTTTAGATTTAGTAAGTAGAGCAGTAGACTCTCTTGCAGATCCTTGGCATGCAGGAATAATATTACAAGTTTTAGCAATAGGTGGAGTTATAAACCTAGTAAGTAAAATGGGTGGAGCAAAGGCAATAGCTGAAGCATTATCCAAAAAAGCAAAAACTGCAAAGTCAGCACAGCTTATAACTTGGTTTGCAGGTCTTTTAGTATTCTTTGATGACTATGCAAATTCACTAATAATAGGGCCTATGATGAGACCTGTAACTGATAAAATGAAAATCTCAAGAGAGAGATTAGCATTTATAATAGATGCAACTGCTGCTCCAGTGGCAGGACTTGCAATAATTTCAACTTGGATAGGACTAGAAGTTGGACTTATAGGAGACGCTTTTAATTCAATTGGTGTAAATGAAAACGCATTTGGCGTATTTTTAAATACAATACCATTTAGATTTTACAATATATTAATATTAGCATTTATCGTTATAACATCATGCTTATTAAAAGAGTTCGGTCCAATGAGAAAATGTGAATTAGAAGCGAGACGTGGTGGAAAAAGTCTTGCTGATGGAAATGAATTAAACAAAAAAATATCGCAAGAACACGATGATTTAGAACCTTTAGAAGGTGTTGTACCAAATATATGGAGTGCTATAATACCAATAGGAACATTAATAGTAGGTGCATTAATTGCTTTCTATTATAGTGGTTATACTACTATAATGGCTGGAGATAATAATGTATCAATCGAAATAATGAAAAATGCACCATTTTCATTTGAAGCTATAAGAGAAGCATTTAGTAATTCAGATGCATCAGTGGCATTATTCCAATCAGCATTATTTGCGGGAATAGTTGCTATGATTATGGGAGCAAGTAAAAAAATGTTTACAATAAGTCAAGGTATAGAAATATGGGTAGATGGAATGAAAACTTTACTTATAACTTGTGTAATATTGATATGTGCATGGTCATTAAGTTCAGTTATAAAAGAATTAGGAACTGCTAAATTCTTAATAAACTACTTATCAGATTCAATACCAGCATTTACTCTACCAAGTATAATATTTGTTTTAGGTGCAATAATATCATTTGCAACAGGAACATCTTATGGGACAATGGGTATACTTATGCCGCTTGCAATACCACTAGCATACTCAATTAATCCTGATATGAGCTATGTAATAGTATCTACAAGTGCAGTTTTAACAGGAGCAATATTTGGAGATCACTGCTCACCAATATCAGATACAACAATATTATCTTCAATGGGTGCAGGATGCAACCATATAGACCATGTTAGAACACAAATACCTTATTCTCTATTTGTAGGTTCTATAACTATATTATTTGGATATATTCCAGCAGGATTAGGAATGCCTGTTTATATAGTTCTTCCAGTGGCATTAGCTGCAGTATTTATTGGAATTCAAATTTTCGGTAAAAGTGTAGACGTGGATATAGAAGAAGAGCTAACTCAATCTAATAGATCAATCAAATAAGTTAAATAAAAATAAATCAAATAAATCAAAATATAAATGATAGATTGTCAATATAAGTGCAACATTTTATGTTTATGTTGCAGCAAAGACCTCTGCAGGTGTTTTATATCCAAGACACTTGCGAGGTCTATTATTTATTATATTTACTACAACATCAAGCTC
>NZ_JBCLNH010000008.1:0-123432 GCF_039062665.1 Clostridium sp. 2218st1_F5_2218SCRN_220325
TACTGTAACATGAACATAAACTTATGAGCTATTTTTTTATCCATTTTTAAGTGTTGCACTTAATATGATAATTCATCATATAAAAAAAACATATTATTTATCATTTCAACTTTGTTAATTCATTAACTTAATTATTTATAAAGATTTAGTGTCGATAGAAAAATCATACTATCAACACTTTATCTTATCTTTTATTTAAATTTTATAAATCAGAATAGTATTTAGCTTTTACTTCTTCTACTGGCATCTCTTGTCCCATAAATAATTTAAATGCTTCAACACCTTGATATAATAACATACCTTTTCCGCCTACAACTTTGCAACCAGCTTTTTCAGCGTCTAATATCATCTTAGTTTTAATTGGATTGTATACTACATCTGTAACTACTAAGTCTTTTCTAAATACGCTAGTATCTTTTATATTTGTTTCATTATCATAAGGTTTCATACCTATTAAAGTTGCATTTGTAAGTATATCACTTGTTTTTATTTCTTCATATAATTTTTCAGTATCATCTATATCAAATAAATTTACTACACATTCTGGAACTTCTCTTTTTATAGCTTCGACAGTATTTTGTGCTTTTTCAAAGAATCCATCTTTTTTATTGAATATAGATATTTCTCTAGCTCCGTCTAAAGCAGCTTGTACTTGTATAGCAGTTGCAGCCCCTCCTGCACCCATTATAGTCATTTTTTTGCCTTTTATATCGACACCATTTTCTTTTAAGTTTCTTACATAACCTTTACCGTCTGTTATATCACCTATTAATTTTCCGTCTTTGTTTATTATTGTATTACAAGCACCGATTATACGAGAAGCTGGAGATAATTCGTCCATATATTTAGCAACTTCACCTTTACATGGCATTGTAACATTTCCGCCTTTCATATTGAAAGTTCTAAAAGCATTTACAGCATCTTCTGTTTTTTCTACAGGTATGTCAAATGCTAAATATCTATAATCTAAATCTAATATTTCAAAACTATAATTGTACATTGCAGGTGAGCCTGAATGTCCTACTGGTGACCCTATTAATCCTAATAAACCTGTTTTACCTGATATTTCCATTTCAATTCCTCCGATTCTTGATATCCCCCATATTGCTATGCCATCTTATCCCTAAAACGACTTTGGCATTGGTGTTTAGAGCCCCCACTCTAAACACCAACCAAGTTTGCAATTATTAAACTATATCAGAAATTTAATTATTTATTATATGCTTAAAGCTACATTTAATGCTTCTTCTGTTGCATTTAAAGCTCTTCTCGCTCTAACTGCATCCCCTATAACATAAGTTTCTTTTACTATATCTTTTAATGATTCACTTATTGGATCATAATTTCTAGATCCCATTGCAAGTACAACTGAATCAAATCCTCTTACTTCATGTACAGAACCATCTGCTAATTCGTATTTAACACCGTCAGTATAGAATTCTGCAACTTTTGCACCTGTTATACTTTCTACCTTGTGTTTATCGAATGCTTCCATGATGTATTTTCTATGTTCTTTAGCTACATCACCAGCTATTTTATCTTTAAATTCTATTATTGATACTTCGTGTTCTTGTTCAGCTAGGAATTCTGCAGTTTCTGCACCTACCATTCCTCCGCCTACTACTAAAACTTTTGTACCACAGGCTTTTTGCCCATCTAATAAATCTATAGCATTTATTACGCCAACATCATTTATACCTGGTATTGGTAGTACTAATGGAGTTGCACCTGTAGCAACTATACAAACGTCTGGATTCATTTCTTTTATAAATTCTTCAGTTGCTTCTGTATTTAATAATACTTTTACTCCATATTCATTACATCTTGCTATAAAGTTGCGAACTAAATTAGTTATATCGCCTTTTCCTGGTGGGTATGCAGCAAGTCTCATTTGACCACCTAATGTATATGATTTTTCAACTAATGTTACGTTGTGTCCTCTTAAAGCACTTACCCAAGCAGCCTGCATTCCGCCGACTCCACCACCTATAACTAATACATTTTTAGGTTCTTTAGTCATAGTTAATTCGCCTTCACGTCCTAATAATGGATTTGCTAAACAAGTTATTGGTTTACCTTGGAACATATTTGGAACACATCCTTGTAGACATGCTATACATGGTGTCATAAGCTCTAATTTGCCATCTCTAGCTTTGTTTGGTGTTTCTGGATCAGCTAAACTTTGACGTCCAAATGCCACTAAATCAGTTCTTCCTTGTTTAACCATTATGTCAGCATATTGTGGCTCAGTAAAACGACCTACAGTTATTACAGGAATATTTACTACTTCTTTTATACTTGATACTAAATCTGAAGAAAATCCTCCATGTATAGTAGTTGGTGCCCACATATATTCATCATTTAAGTGAGTTGCACGAGATACATGTAGAGCATCTATTTTACATACTTCTTCTAAATAAACTGCTACTGCTGTACTATCTTGTACACTAAGTCCGCCTAAAACATCATCTTGTGCATTTATTCTGGCTAATATAGCTATTTTGCCTTCTGTTTTCTTTCTTATATTTTCTATTATTAAACGAGGTAATCTCATTCTATTTTCAAAACATCCGCCAAATTCATCTACTCTTTTGTTAGTTCTAGGTGATATAAATGTACTTACTAAATATCCATGTGCACAGTGAAGTTCAACTGCATCTATTCCTGCTTTCATAGCACGTAAAGCTGCATCTCCATAAGCTTCAATTATATCGTATATTTCTTCAGTATTTAGTATTTGTGGCGTTGGATGACCATCTTTTGATGGTATTGGTGATGCTGCCACTATTGGATATCCTGCTATAGCTTGATTTACATCAGGACCTGCATGTTGAAGTTGTACAGAAACCTTTGCCCCTTCAGCATGACATGCATCTATTACATTTTTAAAGCTATCTATTACGCTATCATCAAATAGACAAGGTTTTCTAGGACCACCTTTTGATTTATAATAAACAACGCTAGATTCAATAGTTATAAGACCAAATCCACCTTTTGCTCTTGCAGCATAATAATTTTTAGATTTTTCGCTTAAAGTTCCATCTGTATTTGCAAAGTTGTTGCCCATTGGAGGGACAACAAATCTATTTGGTACATTCATAGGACCTATTTGTATAGGCTTAAACATATTTTCAAAATTCATAATATTACCTCTTCCCTATTTAAGTTAATTTTAATTTGTAAGATTTCAATTTTTAGTATTTTATATCTATTTAAAAATTCTCAATATATATTTAATAAATGATTATTATTTTTTAATATCTACATTTAAACTTTATATTATTAAGCTAAAACTTCTGGCCAAGCTTCTTTTAAAACTTTTACTGCATTGTCATATGTATATTTAGCTGCAAAATCTACACCTTTTTCTACATATTCATCACATATAACTTCAACACCTACTGCATTTGGTTTAACACCTTTTTGTTGTAACATTTTACAAAATCCTGCAGTATCTCCATATCCACACCCTGGAGCAACTCTATCATGCATTGACTCATCTCTTAAAACTTCTTTTGCATATGGTCTAGCTTGAACATCATTTATTTGAACTGATACTATTTTATCTGCTGGTATCATATCTATTACTTTTTCAAATGGTTGGTTTGCTCTTACCCAGTGCCATGTATCTAATATTATTTTTGCATTATCACAACCAGATGCTTCTACTACTTTCCATCCTTTTTCTAAGTCTGGTATACCACTGTATGGCATTGGTTCAACCCCTATTATTATGTCTTTTGCTCTTAAGCATAATTCTTTTAATTTTTGTGCTGTATGTTCTATTGAGTAGTTTTCCATTAGACCACAGTTTATTTGTTTTACACCAAATAATTCACACATTTTGAAGCAAATTTGTTCTTTCATTTGTTGTTCTAATGTTCTCTCATCATCAGCCCATAAAGTTATATACTCTACTTCTGTTACTTTCATATCGTGTTTTTTTAATATATTTAATATATCTTCATCGTGTAATCCTTCTTGTAATGCTGCTATATAATTTTCAGCTCTTAAACCTATTCCTTCATATCCAGCATTTTTAGCTGCGATTACTCTTTCTTCAAAAGTTACCTTTGTTCCTAAAGTATAAGAACTTACTGTTAATGGATGTTGTTTTGACATATTCTATTCCCCCTTATTGTACATTTGTTTAAAATTATTTTTTATTCTTTGTTAATTGTTTGTCGTTTTATTTTGCATTTTTTCTTTGATTTATCTTATGTTTAAATGTTATCACAGTATTTTTTATATGACTAATTGATAATAATCTATCAATTTATTGATTTTATATATAATTTTTAGTATATTAGTTTTATAAAATCTATACTTATGATAAATAATTGTTTGAAATCTTTTATTTATCTTTATTAAAGTGTTAAATAAAAAACACTCTTTAAATTTTAAATATAGATTAAAAAGGGGGAATAAGCTTGAATTTATATCATTTAAGATACTTTGTTACTTTAGCAAAGCTAGAACATTATACTAAAGCTGCAGAAGAGCTCTGTATTACTCAACCAAGTTTAAGTCATGCCATTTCACTACTTGAAAAAGAACTTGGTGTCACATTATTTCAAAAAGAAGGACGTAATATTGTCCTTACAAAATGCGGGAAAATTTTTTTAGAAAAAGTGAAAGAATCATTAAAAATTCTTGATGATAGTGTTCTTGAACTTAAATCTATAAGCAACGGGGAAGGCTATATAGATTTAGGATTTTTACGTACTTTAGGTACAAACTTTGTACCTAGGCTAAGTAAAAGCTATATTGAGAATAATCCAGATAAAAAAATTAATTTCAATTTTCATACTGAAACAACTACTGCTGATCTAATAAAATCATTAAAAGAGCAAAAATACGATATGATATTTTGTTCAAAATCAGAAAAAGAAAAAAATATAGAATTTATACCTGTTTCTGCTCAAAAATTAGTTCTTATAGTTCCGTCAAATCATGAATTAGCTAAATATGACTCAATCACTTTAGAGCAAACAGTTGAATATCCTCAAATTGTATTTAGTTCAAAGAGTGGACTTAGACAGATTATAGATAATTTATTTGATTCAATAGGTAAAAAACCTCAAATTACATATGAAATAGAAGAAGATCAGGTAATTGCAGGATTAGTTTCTAACAACTTTGGTATTGCAATAGTACCTTATATGCCTATTTTAAAATTTATGGATTTAAAGACTATTGAAATAAAATCACCGACATGGGAAAGAAACTTTTATCTAGCTGTATTAAAAGATAAAACGCTTACCCCGATTGCAGAGAATTTCAAATCATTCGTAATTGAAAATTATACATTAGATTAAAAAAAAGGATGACTAATCGAGTAGTCATCCTTTAAATTATAAAAAATAATAATCATTTCTTTAGAAATTCTAAAGTTAGTACACAAATAAATATACCTATTTATATAGTATAAATAAGTTTATATAATTTATCAATACAAATAATGTAGTTTTATAGATATATTAACTATCTATAGTATTTATCTATATATTTGGATATTTTTAAAAATATTTTCTATCATTGCGAGTTTAAGCTCATTAAATTTGTAAGTTTATTTAAATTAAATACTTTTCTATATTATATATATATCTATAGAAATTATCTATAAAAACACCCTTTATTAATAATTTGTTTTATAGATAATTATAATGTAGAATTAAATCATAAAAATAAATGGTAAATATTAAGGAAATATAAATCCCATACAAAACGAAATATTTTTAAATCAAATTATTGTATTTAAAAATATTCCCCAATAAGCTTAGTACAAATCTACCCTAGATTTGTACTTTTTTTTAATTCTTTTTTAATATTTAGCTTCTAGTAATTTATCATACCTTACATATAGTTTTATAGACTTTTCTACTTCCATATTATTTTTTTCTAGATTTAAGATGAGGCATATTATGTTTGAACTTTCCTTTTTTATACGTATACTTTTTACATAGTCTCCTATCTCATATCCACCAGTTTCACTAGCATTATTTGATCGCAAAGTATTTATAAATAATTTCTTTGATGATTTTTTATAACTTATTTCTCTATTTTTTAAAGCTATATTGTTTTCATTTTCACTATTTTTGAAATTTAACTTTATTGATAAAACATCGTATTCTTTTCCTAGCTCTAAATTTTGTATTGTCTTTCTATCTATTGTCGTTATACTTATTATATTCATACTTTCTTCGATTAAAGGAGTGATTTGAGAAGTTATCTCTTCTGTCTGTTGGCTTAACTCAATTCTATCTTCAATATTTTTATTAGCTCTATTTATAACAGCCATAATACTTAATAGACATGTTATTATTATAGACATTATAAATACAGATATGATTATTTCTAATAAGACGTATCCACTTCTTTTTCTCATTTGTATATACCTTCTTTTATTAGTATACGTCCGCTCGTAGGTACTATTGTTATATCTGTATAATTGTCTTTTTTTATTATAGTTATAGTTGTTCCTCCTTTATAAAATCCACCTTTTGTATTAAAAAGTATTTTACTTGTAGGGCACGCAAGTTCAATTCCCTTAGGTAAAAATACTTTTTTAGATTGTCTACCTTCTTCCATTAATATATATCCTTCACAATTATTTTCTTCAATAAAAAGCATATACACTTTCTCATTTCCTATTTTATTAATCTGCCTTATATATCTAATATCTGTCGTCATCTGCTTTATAAACGAGTTTATTTTGTAATTTGATAAATCTAACTTAACAAATGATACTGTGCCTATTAAAGCTAATAACGTAATTCCTATTATAACTTCTATAAAAGTCACATTCCTTCTTTTTTCATATCTATACCTCCTTACTTTCATATATTATTACTAAATCGCTTGGTTGTATCTCTTCTACTTGTTTTATCTCATCTGTATTTCCTAAATTTTCGTTTTCTTCGCTTACTATATCTTTTTTATCTGTTTCTATTTCTATATTATTTTCACTATTTTCTTGAAGATAATTTTTAGCACTATCATTATTATCTTCTATATTTTTATCTTCTAAACTTGGATCATCTTGATTTATTGTATATAATTCTTGTGAGTTTTGTATTTCTTGTGAACTTTCGTTATTTTCTACTATTGTATCTTTTGGAAATGGATTTTTTATCTTTATATACGCAACAATAGTTTTAATAAATTTGTTATAAGATACGCTACTTTCAATTTTATAATAAATATAATTTTCGGAATTTGTATTTATCCTTGTTATATTGCATTTTTTATTATCTAGTGATGTATCTGATAAATCATTTATTTTATTTATAAATTCTGATGAATTATCAGATATAAAATGTGAGTTAAAACTTTCATAATCACCACTTTCGTCCAGTGCTATTTTTACTTCCTTTAAAATATTTGAATAAATTATTTCTATTTTACTTAAACACTGTTCCTTTAAGTATATTTCTTCATCATTATACTTTGTATATTTAATATTGCTCATGACAATAGATGTGCAGTTTATTGCAATTATATTAACAAGTAAAAATACAAATACTGTTACTACTAGAATTGAGCCTTTATTTTTTCGTGACATATGATTTAATATTTACACTCCTGTCTATTGATTTTACTTCTACTACAATTTCATAACAATTATAGTGACTGTTTTTTTTGATAAGTTTATTAATTTTAAAATTATCTACATTTAATGTTTGACTTCCTATATTAATTTTCTCATTGTACTTAATATCGTATTTTATCTCATTTAAATAATTTTGTGCTAAATTTAACATTTCTAAGTGTTCTTCATTTTGATTTAATAAATTAAAGCTGTTGTTCATAGAAAAACTTATCATATATGTAATTATTGATAAAATAACCAGACTAATAATACATTCTAATGTTGTAAAACCACTTCGTTTCAATCTATTCATTCCTTTTTATATGAATTATTTCCATATATTTGTTTTATATACAAAAATAAGAGAATAATTTTTCAATCATTCTCTTATCAAAAAATATTAATTTATAAATTATAAATTTTTTTAAATTCTTCCTCTATAAAATTATCACCGATAAATATATTCGATTTATTGTGATAATATTTTTTATCGTCTATACTTTCTAATTGAATACTTATATCGTTAAATTTATTTTTTATTTGTAAATCACCATTATATAAATTTAAGACTAATTTACAAAGTAAAATGCTCGTATCTATTATTTCTTTTTCCTGAGGATTGATATTTTTTATATTATCTTTACTGTCGTGATATATATGTATATTGATTTTTTGTCTATTCTTATTTATATCAAAATTTATCACTTCTTTCTTATCTGAACACTTATACATAATTGATAATAATCTAGTTATTACTTTACTTATATTGTGTGAATCTATAAAAGTAAATATTTCTTCTTCATTTGTATCGAATATTATATCTACACCTTTATATGTATTTAATCTTATTACTATATCTTCTAGTATTTCAACTATATTGTAATAATTTCTATTATCTTTATAAGACTCTAAGTTTAGTTTTTCAAGCGAAATCAAATTATCAATCAACGTCATCAGTATTTGTATATTCTTTAATTCTTTATTTAATAAGTTTACTTGTTCAATTTCTACAATATTGTTTTTTTCACAAAGAGATCTTGTGAGTTGATTTTTTAAGTATATTAGGTTGACTGGTGTTTTTAATTCATGCGATAAATTTATTAAAAATTCATTTTTTAATTTTTTACTGTATGTATCTTCCTCCATCTTTTTCTTAATAATTTTGTCTTTAACATTTTGTGTTACATCTCTAAAAACACCTATAGTTATATTTTTTTGATTTATATTCAATACCATATTTGCAAATTTTAAATATACATCCTCATCTAAACAATTTTTTATTTTCTTATTTTTAAATGTCATATTAAAAGACATATCACAATAAGTTAAGTCAGATGAATTTATTAAGTCGTACATATCTGATATTTTCAATTTATGTTGTTGTAATATTTTATCAAAACTCTTATTAGTATATTTTATTTTGTTAGTATTGTGGTCTAGTACAAATACAGCTTCTGATATTATATCGACAAATAATTCATATTTTTTCTTTGTTAAATTCATCTTATCCACTAGAGATTTTTGTTCTGTCATATTTTTCAAAACAATTAAGTTGTGTTTTTTATTTTCAAGTTCAATTCTATCTATATAAAAATTTTTATTATATTTGTCTATAGAGTATTCTATATTACCTTTTATATTTTTATCCAAGATAATATTCATCATATTTTTATCATATATAGAGTCTTTATTTTGGTATATTATTTTATTATCTTTTTCTAAAATTATATCATATGGTATGTTTTCAACTATATTCTTAAATCCTGTATAAGTTGTGGTATAGTCTTGTAAATTACTTTGTAATGAAATATTAGTTTTTACTAATAATATCCCCATAGTTCCTTCAAGTAAGATGTTTGGATATAGATTATATTTACTATATTCATTTTCACTTTGCTTTAGTTCAAACTCTAAATCCTCACAACTATAAAGTGTATTATATATATTTTCTAATATGATTAAATTATCGGTATTATTTTTATCAAAGAAAGTTTTAAATCTCTTAATTTTATATAAACTCATCTCTCCAAACACATATTCATATACATATGTTAGTGTTTGGTCTATAAAATATAGCTTAGTATTTGAGTTTAGTAGTAGCTCTTTAAAGCTATCAATATTTTTATTTAGTATATTTTCTCTTTTTATATTTTCTTGTCTCAAAATATATAGTTTAGAATTATATATTTTTGTATTTATATTTAATCTATATGATTTTGCTTTTATATTTTTATATCTGCTATATACATTTTTATAATATAGTTTTGCACTTTTACTAAATACTAAAACTAAAATTACCATATCTAATAAGTTATTCATATATAAGCTTCTTTGTTGTACTCTCAAAATCAAATCAACTAAAATAAAAAATATATAAACTCCTATTATTTGTTTTTTGATAAATTGTTGTTTCTTAAAATAATTTATTATTATAAAAAATACAACTATGCTGCTGTATATATCGACTATATCTTTGTTGATTTTAAAATATTCGAATAAAATGCTAGTTATCTGTAATATAAGAAATGTAGTAAGAAGTATCATCCTAAACTTTATTACTTTTTTATTTTTTTTAACTAAAGTAAATCTATTTATAATCAAACAACATATGCATATAGCAATAGTAAATATTTTTATACAATGAATCACCATATTTCTCCCTCCCTATTTCAGCTATGAACAATATATAGTTACATATATTTATGCTGGGTATATATCTGCAAATTGTATATCTACAAATTCTTTTTTTATACAGATATCTTTTTTATATTTATTTTTTAAGAAAGAATTTTCTGTATTTCTTATTAATATTTTAAATTCACTGCCTTTATTTAACTCACTATCTACATTTAAATAGAGATCTTGTATTTCAGCTAGCTGCTTTACTAAATAAAGCCCCATACCCATACCTTCTGCCAATCTAGATAGACCTCTATCTATTTGTTCAAAATTTTCAAATATAAAATTCATTTGGTCTTTTGGTATACCAATTCCACTATCTTTTATGCTAATTACTATAAAATCTATTTTTTTCTCTACTGATATTTTTATTTTTCCACTTTTATCAGTAAATTTTATCGCATTAGATAAGATATTTAATATAATCTTTTGTAATTTTACACTATCTAGATAAACTAATATTTCATCATCACTAAATTCTAATTCTAAATTTAGATATTTTCTGTCTATATAGTATTTAGATAGTATCGATATATCTTTTAGCAATTTGACAACATCAAATACAACATAATTCAAATCGTATGAAAGATTTTCTATATCCATTATGTCATTTATATTATCCAAAACTTTTTTTAATCTATATAAATTTTTTCTTACTAAATCAACATGGTTTTTTATTATTTGAGAGTTCACATTCTTTTTCATAATTGTGTTTTCATATAACATATTATCGACTGGATTTTCTATTTTATCGACTACATCTATGCAAAATTGTGTTTTAAATTCTTCGGTTTGCTGTGTTTTTTTCAATCTTTCTCTTATATCTTGTATCTTTTGATTATTTTCTAAAATTTTAAAAACAATAATATATACATTTTCACTTTTTATATCTGTTATAACTATGGATGCATTTTCTTTTTTATTTAAATTAATTATTTTTTCATTATCAAAATCAACTGAATGCAGATATTCATCTACAATATTATTAAATTTATCTATCCCTATTTTTTTAAATTGCTCTATCATATATTTATTTTTATAAATATATTTTTGAGTAGTTTTGTCCATTATGACAATACCATCTGGAAGTGTTTCTAATAATACTCTGTATATTGTCTCTCTTTCTTCTATATCCTCCATGAGTTGTTGACTTTGTGTTATATCAGAAAATATTATTAATTTTAATTCTTTATTATCAATATTTAATAAGCTCTGTGATACTTTTAAACTTTTATTTTTATAAGTTTTTGTATACCATATACTATTTTCTTTATTGAGTTTATTTGATGAGATATTTTTTATAAATTTATCTCTTTCCACACTCGATATATACGGTAGTAAATCTTCTATTGAATATATCTTATCTTTTATGCTTAATATGTCTTTTACTTTACTGCTTATATAGTCAATCTTATCTTTATTAATAATAAGAATGCCATCATCCATAACTTCAATTAGTTTTTTATAGCTATTTTCATTAAATGTTATTTTTTCTTTTTCTTTATAAGTGCTTTTTAAATTACAAAACTGAACAACCTTGAATTTTTTGTTTTGGTTTATTAGTTCTACTGCATTTAATAAGTAGGCTTGTCCTTTGATTGAGTTTATATTCATATCTAAAACTCTTTCTTGTGAGTTTATAGTATCAATAATTTCTTTTGGGTTATAAAAGCTTTTTCTAAAAAAACTTTCTACATGTAATTTATCAAAATCTCTTTCTTTGAATAGTTTATTAAATTTATTATTTGTGTACTTTACGATATTATTTTCTAAAATTAATATTGGAAATTTGCATTTTGATAAAGAAATGTCAAATATATTATTTAATTGTTCTTCTTTTTTATCTAATTTATCATTATTATCAACTTCGCTTTGGATCTCTTTAATTAAGCTCTGTATATATCCTTCATTCATCTTTGCTTTTACTTTAATATATGAGAATTCGTTATTTACCTTTGCAAAAATCTTGTATCCATATATATACAAAGTTATTAAATTTACTGCTATATCTAAAACTAAACTAATCATAGTACTATAGCTTATCAAAAATAATCCAGTCGAGTTTATTACTATCAATAAAATCTTCTTAAAGCTATTTGACTCTAAAGAATTTCTATTAATTACGAGACATAGTATTTTTATTACAAATAAATATCCTAAACTAATACCATAATTATTAAATAGACCATTTACAGCTAGATTTATAAATAATATTGACTCGATAAAATATACCATTGCAAAGCATATGTAATGTAATTCTCTTTTTAAATAATAAATAAATACAGACATTATAATTATAGTAGTAGTTATTACAAAATTAATATTATTTAATAATAAAATTTTATCTGATGTGTTCATAATCTATCCCCCATTTATCATTTAATATATTACATAAACTTAAACATATTTACGTAAATCTTAATTAAAAAATAATTTTTTCCAATATACTTCAGCGTTTACTGTTGTACTTTGTTTGTATACTTAATATTAGCATATTAAATATAAATAATTTGTCATTTTATGAACTGTAAGTATAAATAATGTGCGACAAAAAAAGCCTTAAATAAGGCTTTTTTCTATTTTTAATTCTTTTTTCAATTTTTTCAATGCTTTTTTTTCAATTCTAGATACATAAGATCTAGATATATTTAATTTTTGAGCTATTTCTCTTTGTGTCTTATAGCCATGCGGTGTAAGTCCGTATCTTAGTTTGATTATTTCATTTTCTCTTTCAGTTAAAATTTGTTCTATCTTTTCATAAAGTTTACTTATTTTCATTTTTAGTTCTACTTTATCTACTATATAATCTACGTCAGTTCCTAATATATCTATTAAACTTATTGCATTTCCTTCTTTGTCTACTCCTATTGGATCTTGTAATGATACCTGCATCTTGTTTTTTTTATTACTTCTTATATTCATTAAAATTTCATTCTCTATACATTTTGAAGCATAAGTAGCAAGCCTTATTCCTTTGTCTACATTAAATGTATCTATTGCTTTAATAAGACCTATAGTCCCTATGGATATCAAATCATCTAACTCTTCACTAGAATTATTATATTTTTTAGAAATATGAGCTACTAATCTCATATTTCTTTCAACTAAAACTTCCTTAGCTTCTTTATTATTCTCATTTTTTAATAAATTTAAATAATATACTTCTTCTTCAGGGGTTAATGGTTTTTCAAATGATTTAATAGTAGTCAAGGCGCCACCCCCTTAATCAACTGTCATTTTAAATTATATGATTTATTGATTCAGAAGTTTCCGTTTTCGATGTAAAAATTTTATTTTATAAAGTAAAATTTTTATAACATTGACTTACATATTAAATCACTATATATATTTTTATTATTTTATACTATTGCATATGTCTTTAAAAATAGGTATTGCAGACTCGCTGTTTTTTTCTGTACCTTCAACTAAGACTGTTATTGCATATTTAGGATTATCCTTTGGATAAAAGCCTGTTATCCATCCATGCGATACCTTTGTATGGTTTACGCTGCTTTGTGCTGTCCCTGTTTTAACACCACATCCATCTTTTAAATCACTTAGTGATTTAGCTGTTCCTGTTTGTGAAACGCCTATCATAAATTGTTTAATTTGTGTTGATGTATAAGGTGATATTAATTCTTCCTTCTTAGATGTAGATAATTTTTTTATTTCGTTCATGGAGTCATCAACTATACTATCGTATATATATAATGGCTTATAAAGACCATTATTAGCTATAATTTGTGTCATTTGATTTATTTGTAGTGGAGTAAAACCTAGTGAGCCTTGACCTATAGACAAATTACTCAATGAGATATTATCTGGTATATTAGGCTCGACTTCTTCATCTAATCCAATATCTATTTTTTCATTTAAATGAAGTTTTTCAATCGCTTTATAAATTTCATCTTTTCCTACTTTTTTTGCTATATCATAAAATGCAGTATTACATGAGTTTGCAAATACTTCTGCTAGGGTTTGTATTCCATGTCCAGATAAATTATTGCAATTTAATTTTTCTTTGCTGTTTATTTGCTCACTTCCCGTACAGTTGTAGTAATATGTGCTGTTTGTTATTACTTTATTTTCTAATGCAGCAAACAATACAACCATTTTAAATACAGAACCTGGTGGATAAGTTGCTGATATTACTCTGTTTTGCAATTGGCCATCTGTTTTGTCTATTGAATCTTCTATTTTATTTTGATTAAAGTTTGGTCTCGATGACATTGCAAGTATTTCTCCTGTTTTAACGTCTGAAATTACTACTGCTGTAGGATTTTCTTCTTTATCTACTATTTTTTCTACCTTAGATTGTATATTAGAGTCTATTGTAAGTTTTAAATTTTTATTGTTATTTGTAACTTTAGATATACTACCTTCAATTATTTTAAGCCCGCTTTTTTTGCCTAAATCTCCTGCCTTAAAAACTGATATGTATTTTTCGTTGGAATTTTTAAGCTCTGAGTTCATATTCTTTTCTATACCGCTTACTCCATTTCTATCGGTTTTATTTATGTATCCTATTGTATGAGATAGTAGGTTGTCGTCTTTATATCTATTAGTTTTTTGTTCTACAATTATATTTATTTTTTCTAATTTATTTATTTGACTTGTACTTAATTTTCCTACTTCTATTTCTATTAATTCACTGTCAATTTGATCTTGTACTGCTTTGAAGATATCATTTTCATCTAAACCTGTAACTGTTTTGATTGTGTTTATATTTTTATAATTATCTGTAATAACACTTTTAGGCATTATTATCACTTGTGTCTTATTTGTATCTGTCAGAGGATTATTGTTTCTGTCGTAAATAATCCCTCTTCCAGAATTTAAATTTACCTTTTGTGTACTTTGAGTTTCTATCTTACTGCTATAAGATTCGTATTTATAAATGCTTAAATATGATAGTCTAATAATTAATGCTAAAAATATTATTAAAAATATATAAAAACCATTTTTAATTCGTTTTGCTAGAATTCTATTAATATTATTTATTTTTCTAGACATAAAATCACCCCTTAATTATTTGTCATTTTTGACAATAATTAAGGGGTCCATACTTTTATTTTTATATTTCTATAATTTGTAAATTTTAATTAAAACCTACTATATTTTTATTAATCGTAATCTATTGTTTCATCTAAATAGAATCCTGTTGTATGCTTTCTAGGAGTAGCATTTTTTAATGTCTCTAACATATCTTCAGTACAGTTGTACTCGAAGTTATTATTGTAGAAGTCATCTATTGCCTTTCTATAAACTGGCACAACTTCTCTTACATACTTTTCATCATTAAGTCTTGCTTCAATAGTTAAAGTACTCACTCCTGCTCTTATAAATTTATCTAGATATTCAATCATACATAAATCTCTACTTGCAAAGAATATTGTTCCTGCTTCATCTTCATAAACAGGAGAATATTGACCTTGTCTCTTTTCTTCTGTTAAATTATATTTTTTCTTAGAAGAATAGTTGTCTTTTCCTTTGCTTTCTAAATAACTTGTTATTAGCTTTCTTCCTGAATAAGACATTATTACTGGTCCATGAACATATGCTTCTAATTCTAGACTTTCAGGTGTATTTAATCTCATTGTTTCCATTTCTTTTATAGATAACTCTCTTGAGATTACAACTCTATCAACACCTTGTTCGTGCCAGAAATTAGCTGTTTCGTAATTGTATACATTTGAAACATTGCTTAAATGTATTTTCATTTCCGGTAAAATTTGTTTTACTGTTATTAAAGTACCAGCTTCTGAAACTATAACAGCATCTACATTTAATTCGTCTAAAGTTTTTAAATACGCTTCGAACTCTTTAAAATCTTTATTATGTGGAAGTAAATTAATTGTTACATATACTTTTTTGTTGTTTTCATGAGCAAACTTAATACCTTCTATTAAATCTTCTCTTGAAAAGTCATCTGATAAAGTATCTCTTCCGAAAGATTCTCCTCCTACATATACGCTATCTGCACCACTTTCAAGTGCTGCTTTTAAACATTCTAAACTTCCTGCATAGCAAGTAAGCTCCATTTTATGCATCTTTATTCTCTCCTCTTTTACTGTCTTTATAACTTATAGCAACTCCGTCTCCCATTGGTAAAAGTGAAGTCGTTAGATAATCACAATTACAGATATAATCTAGATAATCTCTCATTCTTTTTACTATAGTTTTCTTTCTTCTAACTACTAAATCGTCGCTAGCAATCATACCTTTATATAAGATATTATCTGATATTAATACTCCACCTACTTTTAGTTTATCTATTACTAAATCGTAGAATAATTTATATTGGCCTTTAGCAGCATCTAAGAAGATCATATCAAATTCACCTTCTACATTTTGAAGCTGCTCAACTGCATCACCTTCAAGTATTGTTATATTATTTTCAAATCCAGCTCTTTTTATGTTTTCTTTAGCTTTTTCAATCATAACTGGATTTCTTTCACATGTTGTTATGTCAGAATCTTCTCCGCATGTTGTTGCAAATAATATAGAAGAATACCCTATTGCACATCCAACTTCTAAAATTCTCTTTGGTTTTTGCATTTTTAAAAGTACTTTTAATAAATCTGCCACTTCTTTGTGTACTATTGGTACACTATTTTCCTCTGCATATATTTCTAATTCTTTTAAAAGTCCTTCTGTGTCTTTTAAAGTCTCTCTTATATAATCTTCAACGACATTATTTACTATATTACTCAAAATTTTCACTCCTCGATTTCTATTAAACATTAATATGGATTATACCCAATTTAAGATATAATCCATACAAAACTTTTATTATTAATTATTTTCTTTAGATGCTTCTTCTAATGCTTTATTTCTTTCATCTCTGTCTTTTCTGTATTTGTTTACATTTGTTTTGTGTTCTTCATATGTTTTACTATAAACATTGCCTCCATCTATGCTAGCTACAAAGTATAAATAATCAGTATTTGATGGCTCAAGTACTGCTTCTATTGATTTTATACTTGGATTTGCAATAGGTGTCGGTGGTAATCCTTTTTTAATATAAGTATTATATGGAGAATCTATTTTTAAATCATTATATGTTATACTCTTCTTTCTTGTCTCAAAGATATACTGAAGTGTCGCATCTGATTGAAGAGGCATTCCTATTTCTAGTCTGTTATAAAATACACTAGCTATAATAGGTCTATCTTCATCTATTACTGCTTCTTTTTCGACTATAGATGCTAAATTTACAACTTCTTGAAGAGTCATATTTCTTTCTTTTTGTTTTTTCTTTAATTTATCAGTATAGCTTTTATCAAATAGACTAAGCATTTCTTTTATTATATCTTTAGGTTTTGCATCTTTATCAAAATAATACGTACTTGGATATAAAAATCCTTCTAAACTTTTTATATCTTTTTGATCTAAAAACTCAAAATCACTATAAAATTCACTTGGATTTGATACTAATTTTTCAAAGTCTTCTTTTTTGCCTAATTCATTTTTTACTAATAATGCTATTATCTCATTTGATGTAGATCCTTCTGGTATAGTAACTTTAATACCATCTCGATATATTTCACCTGAAACTAATTTTTCTATAATATCAGAATTAGATAATTTTTGACTTAATAAGTATTTTCCTGATTTCATATGTGAAGCGTTATTTTTCATTTTAAAGTTTAATTTAAATAGAACTTCGTTTTTTATCAGGTTGTTTTCTTTAAGAATATCAGCCACACTACTAACAGTTGAACCCATAGGAATATCAACTACTATGTCTTTCCCGTTATTTTTATCATAAGGTCCGCCTTCATAAGCTACAAATAGTGCTCCTATAAGTACTAATAAAATAACGGAAGATACCAATATGATAACCCTCTTTTTACTTAATTTCATATTTTTTCTCCTTGATATATTTGTATCTTCTTTATTATAAAACTTAGTTAGCAATATTTCAACAATAAAATACTTATTACAAAATACTTAGACAAATATTTTTCTATAGTATTTCCAAATTTAACATATTATAAACATAGATTTTAATTTTAATAAATAAAAAATTCGCTTCGCTCATATCGCCAACGAATCAAAGATTCCGTTGCTTTAGTTAATAGGTTAGAAATTATACATTATCCACAAACCATATAATGTATAATTTCCTTAGAATAAAAAAACCTCTATGAGATTATAGAGGTTTTTACTATTTAAAATTTATGTCGTTTTCGCGTGGATGTTTTTCCTTGATTTCTTTTCTTAGATTTTTATCTATATATTTTAAATACAGCTGTAAGCTCGATAAATTAGAATTTCCTAATATTTTGCTTACAACAGCTACATTTGCACCACCATTTAATAAATGTATTGCAAAAGAGTGTCTAAGCGTCGTAGGATTTATATTTTTATTTATGTCTGCTTCTTTTGCATATTTTTTAATTAATTTCCAAAGTCCTTGTCTTGTAAATCGCTGTCCTTGTGCATTTACAAACAATGCTTTTTCTTCTGGATATGTCAATAAATCTCTAGACTCATTTATATATTTTAATAAATAAAATTTAGTAGCTTCACACAGAGGTATAACTCTTTGATTTTTGGAGCTTCCACAGTATATATAGTCTATATCCAAATCTATATCTTCTAAATTCATATCAATAAGTTCTGAAACTTTAATCCCTGTTCCATATAAAACTTCAAATATAGCCTTATCTCTTATTTTTTTTGGTGTTGATAAATCTTCAAATTTTAAAAGCTTATCTACTTCTTCTTCTGTAAGAATTTCTACTTCTTCTCTTTTTACTTTAGGTTTTTTTATATTTTTTGCTGGGTCATTTTTAGCCAGTCCATCAAAAAATAAATAATCGTGATATGATTTTATTGAAGATATCATTCTAGAAATCGATGAAACTGATATATTTTCTTTTTCAAGTTCAATCAAATAACTTATTATATCATTTTCAACTACATCTAAAATATTTATCTCTTTGCTGTTTAAATACTCTATATATTTTTTTAAATCTCTATTATAAGATGCTACTGTATTTTTTGATAATTTTTTAGTTTTTTCTATATAATCTAAATACTCTTTTAAAACCTTCATTTTTAACTCCTTTATCTTGCTAGGAATTGTATTATGCTAATACTTATTATATTTAGTATTGATTGTAATATAATAGAAGCACACATAATAATTATTAAATTTAATACAAACTCTTTTCCTAAAGATACTATACTATCTTGTCTATTCTTTTTCAACTGTTTATAAACACTTTTTATGTATCCTATCGATAATTCGATTAAAATTATCGACATAGGTACTATAACAATATTTTTAAAAAATACAATAATACACATCTTAAAACTGCTAAATCCCAAAAGTATAATACTTGTATTTATAGTATAGCCTATAGACATAGCTTTTACTATAAACACAATAATAGCAACTGGATATGTAAAGAAAAATAAAGTCCCTAAACCTATCAACCCTAAATATCTTATATATTCTTTTATGTTTGTAAAAATAAAATCTTTTTTGTTTATATTTCCATCATAGTAAGAACTTATTTTTCCTATCTGGTTTGATATATTATCTAAGTTACTACTATCCATTTTGTTTAGACATGATCCAACTATTACAAATATAATAAAAATTATACTTATAATTATTAAGCTTTTGTTTCTCTTGTAAAAATCTTTTTTCCTCAATTTAAAAACCTCCTCTATCTTTACATAAAATATTATGTTAACTTAGAGGAGGTTATTCCTTTTATATTTATTTAATTAAATCTTTTGATAGCAGTATACCTAAAGATGTCTTTCCATCTACTATTTCATTATTTAAAACCATTTTATATACTTCATCAAAGTCTATTTCTTTTATTTCTATTTGTTGCTCTTCTTGCTTATCTTCAAGTTTTTCAAGTTTTTTAGCTAGATATATAAATATCATTTGATTTGAAAAACCTACTGAAGGATAAAACTTGTGTATTAATTTAAAACTCTCTGCATCATATCCTGTCTTTTTTCTAAATTCTCTTATGGCACATTCTCTCGGATTTTCATTTAACTCCAACTTGCCACCTGGAATTTCTAAAACTACATCTTCAATTGATTTTCTATACTGTTTTACTAAAATAATTTTGTTATCTTCTGTTATAGCTATTACTGCTACAACACCGTTATGCTCA
Organism: Clostridium sp. 2218st1_F5_2218SCRN_220325; assembly: GCF_039062665.1. Taxonomy (NCBI): domain Bacteria; kingdom Bacillati; phylum Bacillota; class Clostridia; order Eubacteriales; family Clostridiaceae; genus Clostridium; species Clostridium sp. 2218st1_F5_2218SCRN_220325. Next base: position 20,422 of record NZ_JBCLNH010000008.1, read on the forward strand.
ACTATTTCTCTTTTTTGATATCCTTTATTAGGCACTTCAACTGTATCTACTCTCAAACTAACAGTTTTGCCTGTATATATCAAATCACTACTTACAGTATTTTCTTTCTCAATCATGGCATACCTCCATTAAATAATATGCAGCACTACTTGCAGAATCGAAAAACTCACTATCTTCATCATAATTTCTTCCCATACTCTTAACTTTTAATCCAAAGTGCTCTAAATCTTCTTTGCATTTGTTATTTTCTACGAATACTATGTTGTGTTTTTCGTCTAATTTATTTTCTTTTATCTGTGCCTTAATTTTATTTAACTTTTCATCTTCATAAATTGTTATAGGTATATTTACATCTACATTAACAATTTTATCAAATACAGTTATACTATGGTGTGATATCCCTTGATGTCTATCTCTTTTATCTGCAAAACTTATTCTAGGAATAGCTATAGGTCTTCCACCTAGTTTTTTTACAGCATCTAGTATCTGTCCTTGCTCTATTCCTGTAAATCCGTATTTAGTACCTGTTCCTGCAATACCAGGACCCATACTTACAAATACTACATCAGCTTTTGCGATTTCTTTTGCTGTTATAAGAGCAGTATATATATTTATACACTCATAATCTCCACCAAACGCATTTCCAATTGTTATAGTAGAATTTATTAAGCCTTTTTGTTTTAAATTTTTTATATTCATACTTAAATAAAGTGGTAAGGCAGCACCATCAGTCATTATATATGCGATTTTCTTGTCTGGATTATTTCTTTTGTATGAAGCTACAAAAGGTGTAAGCATACTATGTAATGTTCCTACAACGACAGGTAAGTCGTCTAAGCTTTCAAAATCATTTATAAGATCGTGATACTTACTTTCGTGGTCTTCTACACTATCTACAACTATTTGATAAGGTGTATATCTAAGTTTCATAATATGTCCATTTGCGTCTAAATCTGACTCCATATTATTTAAATTGCTTATTACAAAGTGATATCCACCTGTACCTAAGCTAAGCTCTACAGCTGTCGTATTTAAAATAACTTTATCGCCTTCATTTACTTTTCCAGTCATTTTAGGATAATTGTATGCTCTTTGAATTTGTCCATCAATACTTACTCTTATATCTTGTAAATCATCGTCACTACTTTTTATAGATTCAACAATCCCCACTTTTTTACTAATCATATCATTACCTTCCCAAGTCATCTATGAATTTTAATACTTTATTTTTTTCTATAATTTTTGTAAGAGAGAATTTTTCAGTAATTAAATGCATAAGCACTAAAAATACTAACCATGCAACTCTAACTTTTATTCCATATCCAAATGCCATTAAAACACCTATTGATATTCCTAAAACATTTGAACCTGTATCTCCCATCATACCTCTAGCTTTTAAATCAGTATTAAAGTATGCTAATACGTTTGGAAGTATAAGAAGTGGTAATGCTTTTATATATCCTGTTAATGTTATATATATAGGTATCATTATTACTAAATATGCTTTTATAGCTCTTCCCGGTCTTAAATCAAATAAATTCATTAAGTTTGTAGAAAGTGCTATGATTAATGTATTTACAATTATATCTACTATATCATTTGAAATACATACAGAAACAACTAATCCTACAAATCCTCCAAATAAAGCTTTAAATCCACCAGTAGTAAGTTCACCTTTTAATAAACTTTTAAAGTGACCTTTTAATCCACTTACACTTCTGTTTCCAATTAAGTCGTCTAATGCACCTGCAAAGAACATACATACCATAGAGAATATATATAATGCTAAACATAAAAGCCATACTGTATTCATATTTAAATAACTTGTACTACCTACAGCCCATATTGTATTCATAGTTATATATCCTAATATTATACTGTTTATTATCATCATAGGTAAAAATACTATACCCATTCCAACAGGGATCATTTCATTTTTATAATTAGGTCTAATTACATTTGAGTTAACTAACATACTTTTAAAAAGAGGTATCATAAAATATGTTCCTAAAAAACCTAACACAAATAGTATTGTATGAAAAATATATTGTGTCATAAAACTACCTCCACTCTTTTTTCTTTTGTCTTACAACTTTTTTAATGTGATAGAATTGTTTACCTCTGTGGATAAATCCTTTTAAGTCTCTTCCTGTCTCTGAGTGAGTCATATTTACTAATATCTCTTTTATTTTGAAATTGTGTTTTAATATGTCTATTGTCATACCTACTTCTACACCATATCCAAATGGTATTTCATCAAATATTTCAAGAACTTCTTTTTTGAATATTCTTTGACCTGATAAAGTTGAAGTAAGCTCCACTCCTGTCATTTCATAGACGGAGTTTTTCGCTAGATTTTTTACAAATCCTAGACCTCCCTTTTTCTTAGCTGGAGGGAATTTAGCTATAGTAACATCGCACTCATTATTTATAATAGGTATTATTAGCTTTTCAACTTCACTTGCAGTATTTCCTAAGTCTCCATCTAAAAATCCTATTATATCTGCTCTTTTCATGGCTTCTCTTAGACCATTATTTAAAGCATATCCTTTACCTCTATTTTTGCTTTGTGTTATTACATTTATCTTTTGACTTTCTACACTTTTTGCAACTTCTGATGTCTTATCACTAGAGCCATCATCTACTACTATAATTTCGTCTATTTCTTTAATATCTTTTATACTTTCTAGAGTATCTTTTATTTTATTTTCTTCGTTATAAGCTGGTATTATTATACTTATATAGCTCATCTTACATCTCCTTAATAACTTTTGTAAGTTTTATTATTTTGAAAATGGCATTAAATCAGTAACATTTTCTCCTGTTCCATAGTTTCCTACGATGCTTTCATCTTTTATTAACATACTTAAAGATATTTTTCCGATTTCAGAATCGATATTATCTATAGTTGATATTTTTGAATCTGAGCATAATTTTAAAAATTTTGAGTTGCTAGCTTCTCTTTGAACAGCTACTAAATATTTTTTCTCTGATTTTAATTTAGATATAATATTTTTTTCTTTTACTTCAAATGTTTTTTGCATGTTTTCGTCTTCATTTTCTCCTACTAAAATTGCAGAATCGTATGAAGCATAATCATCGCTTAAAGATTTGATTTCTATTAACTCTAATTCTTGTAATTTTTCTAAATCTTTTTGTGCATTATCACCATTTAAACAGTCCATTATATAGTTTATACAATCTTGAGATGTTTTTATTTCTTTATCTATATCATTTGATAAAGTTTTTAATTTTTTTTCATCTTCTATAGTATCTCTTACTACTATATTAAATGCTAAATGACCATCTGCATCTTTTATTAAGTTTTCTATATCTTCACTATAATCATTTTTCTCATTAGTAATTATTATTCCAGTATTTCTATCTGTTAATGCATTTGTAATTAAAAGATTATAATTTTGCGATATATAAGATGTTAATTTTTCTTGTTCTTTAGTTAAATCTTCAATTTGAGTATTTAAATCTGCTTTTTCTTGATTTAAAGAGTCAAATCTATCTTCAAATTCTGATAAAACCTCACTTTGTTGTTTACTTAATTCTTGGTCGTAATTTAAATTGAAACCTACTATAATTCCTATACCTAATGCTAAAAATATAGAGCCTATAGTTACGATGTAGTATTTCATATTTATATTCATATTTAGTCCTCCTATTTTACATGTTTAGTTTCATTTTTAATTGTAGTAATTTAATAAGTTGTTGTACAGTTGGAGATAAATAAGCAATTATTATAACAGGGAATATAGCTGTTATTACTAAGGCCCATATATATTTCATTTTTAGTTTACTCTTATAAAGTAAATTGACTCCTTTTGCATCTATAAGTTTTGCTCCTATTTTTAATCTAACTAAGAATGTAGAAGCCATTCCTTTTCTTCCTTTTTCTAAGAAGTCTATCATATTAGAATGTGATCCTAATGCTACGATTAATTCTGCACCATATTCATATGCAGTAAGCATAGCAATATCCTCACTTGTTCCCGGCGCTGGGAACACTACAGCATCTAAACCTAAGTCTTGTACTCTTTTTAGTCCTGGTGCTCTACCGTCTACATATGCATGAACTACTATTTCTTTAGCTTTTTTTAGAGCTTCATCCGTAACACTATCCATATCACCTACGATTACATCTGGGTTGTATCCGCATTCAAGAAGTGCATCTGCACCACCATCAACCCCTACAAGTATAGGCTTCATTTCTTCTATATACGATTTAATTGTAGCTAAATCTTCTTTATAGTCTTGTCCTCTTACAACTACTAAAACATGTCTATCTTTGTAGTTTGTAGTCATTTTAGGAATTTCAGTTTCTCCTAATATAAATCCTTTTTCACGCTTTGCATATTCTATAGTATTATCTATAAATCTATCTAATTCTACCGACATATTTTCATATGCAATTTGTGTTCTTTTTTCAACAACAGATTTGTCCATAACTTCGCCTGAGCCTATAAATTGACCATCTCTATAGATTTGTCCGTTGTTTACTTCTATAACTTGTCCTTCTTTTAATTCTTCAAATACATTTTCTCCTACATTATCTATAATCAGAATATTATTATCTATAAGTATTTTTGGTCCCTTATTAGGATATCTACCACTTATTGAAGGAGCTGCATTAATAACAAGTTTTATTTTACGTTCAACTAAAGAGTTTGCTGCGACTTCATCTATGTCTATATGATTTATAACAGCAATTTCTCCAGCAGAAAGTCTTTTTGCAAGCTTTTTTGTCTTTCTGTCTACCTTAATTGGGGCTTCGACTCTCATTTCATTAACCTCCGTAAATTTTTAAATCTTAAAATATTATACCATTATTTTCACTCAAAATAAATATTTTGGCGAAAGAGCCCGTTAACTACCTAATAAAACAAGTAAATTTGTATTTAATACTTGCAAAATTAAATATGTTATAGTCTATCAACACTTTGTACTTCACTTATTCTAATATAAATTTTAACATATTACTACATTTTGAAATATACATATCTATTATTTTAAGAATATGTAAGTTTTATATGTGTATTTTCCCCTATTAATTTTATCAAATATTGTCAAATATTCAATATTTATTTACAATGTATAAAAAACTAATCGTTATGTTTTTAAAAGTTTATAAAAATATCTAATTTATTTTTATTAAATTAAGCCTTAAAAAAGCCTTCTATATATCTAGAAGGCTTTTTTCTTACTTAACTATACTATGCTCTAATCTTAATTTATCTGCAATCATAGCTATAAATTCTGAATTTGTAGGTTTTCCTTTAGTTGTATGTACAGTATATCCAAATAATTGATTTATAGTATCAACCTTTCCTCTACTCCATGCAACCTCTATAGCATGTCTTATAGCTCTTTCAACTCTACTTGGAGTTGTGTTAAATTCTTTAGCTATACTTGGATATAACTCTTTTGTAACAGCTCCTAATAATTCAACATTGTCTATAACCATTTTTATAGCTTCTCTTAAATATAAATATCCTTTGATATGAGCTGGTACTCCTATTTCGTGTATTATGTTAGTTATTTCTGCTTCTATATTTCCTGCACCCGGTTGTTGATATTCATTTGTTCTGCTCATTTGCAGTTCAGTAACAGCTTTAGATGCTTTAGCTTGAGATACTACAGGTTTATTTAAAACTAATTCTCTTATTCTGTTTATAAATACCACAAAGTCAAATGGTTTTACTATGTAATAATCAGCACCTAAGTTAATAGCTGTTTGTGTTATTTTGTCTTGTCCTACTGCTGATAGTACTATTATTTTTGGCATTTTATCTAAATTCATAGCATTTAGTTTTTCTATAACACCTAATCCGTCTAAATGTGGCATTATTACGTCTAATACTAATAAATCTGGCTGTTTTGCCTTAACTAATTCTAAAGCTTCTACTCCATCTTTTGCTATTCCCAAAATTTCTATATCATCTTCATTAGACAGATATTCTTTCAATACTTGGCAAAAATCTTTATTATCATCAGCTAAAACTATTTTTATTTTATCTTTCATTGTAATTCCCCCCATTAATATATTATTATAATATAAATTTCCTTAATTATATTTAAATTTTTCATCTTTGAGAAAAAGTAAATATACTACCTAAAATTTTTTTTAGTATAATACTTTGAAAATAATTTTCTCGTAATCGAGTATACTAAGCTATTCGACATTATAAAATTGTTTTCCTTCATTTAAATTTAAATTTGTTTTATTTTCCCTATTTTATCATTGCTCCTATAAAAATTCCAAATCCTTTTTTTGGGTTATTTTTCAAAACATATGTAATACTTCCAATTAATTTGTTGTTTTGTACGATTGGAGCGCCACTCATGCCTTGTATTATACCACCAGTATAGTCTATTAAATCCTTATCTATTATCTCAATCTCCAAAGTTTTACTTTGTTTATCTATATTGTTGATTAAAATATCGTAAGATTCTACTTTATTATCATCTGATTGAAATAATACTTCAGCTTTTCCTAATTTTATATCTTTAAATTTGGCTACTTCCATCTTCTTTTTTTGATATTTATAAGATAAATTTTGATTTATTTTTCCCTCTATACCGTAGTTAGAGTTTTCTAAAAAACTTCCAATTATCTCTTTATTGTCAAAATCTCCTTTTATATACCCTACTTTGCCCGAATTACTTTTTATAATTTCTAAATTTGATATACTCGAGATATTTCCTTCTTTTATTTTTAATTGTTTTTTAGTATCTATGTCATAAATAGGATGACCAATAGCATAAAATAGATTTTTTTGTGGGTCATAACATGTCATTGTACCAATACCTGACACATTATCTCTAACCCAAAAGCCCAATTTATATATTCCATTTTCATGTTTAGTTTTTATGGATTTCGTAATTATTTTACCATTACGCTCTAATTTTATGTTTACTTTATTTTTTTTTAATTTATTTAAAATATCGTATACATCTTGGCTGGAGTTTATTTTTGTATCTTCTATATATAAAATATTGTCGCCTTCTCTTAATTTATCTATGTATTCTATATTTTCTTCTTCATTTGCTAAAACTAAAACTCCATCTGTTTTTGCGTTAATGCCGACAATATCTCCCAATACATATACATATTTTTTACTTTCAAAAAAATTTGCTACTACTTCAGTTTTTTTGTTATGTAGTATTATAATACTGAACAATAATATAAATACAATTAAATATATCCTTTTTATATAAATCACCTCTAATTCACAATAGCATATATTATCTTTTGTATTTTTTTATTATTTATTCATTAATTTTAAAAAAGATCCCTATTTTAAATTAATAGAGACCTTATATATTAATTCAATTGAGCTAGTTCAATTATTTCATGAGCATGCTCAATAGTCTTTTCAGTTATATTATTCCCTGCTATTAATCTAGCAATTTCATCTATTCTCTCATCAAATGTCAATTCTTTTATATTTGTATATGTTCTATCGTTAGATGTATTTTTTTCGATTCTATAATGAGTATGTCCATTAGCCGCTATTTGAGGAAGATGTGTTATACATATAACTTGTTTTTTCTTACCTATTTTAGATAATTTTTCTCCTACAATTTGAGCTGCTATACCACTTATACCTGTATCTATTTCGTCAAATACTAATGTATCTATTTCATCTATATCTGCTAGTATTGTTTTAAATGCGAGCATAAATCTAGACATTTCTCCACCAGATGCTACTTTATATATTGGCTTTATATCTTCTCCTAAGTTGAATGATGCCATAAATTCTACATCATCACATCCATTTTGATTAAATGCTATTTCTTTAAAATCAACTTGGAATGATACATTTTTCATATTTAAGCTGTAAAGCTCTTTTATTAAAACATCTTGTAGTTGTATAGCTACATCTTGTCTTGCTTTACTTATTTGCTTAGCTTTATCGTAAAGAACAGATTCTAACTTTTCTAGTTCTAATTTTAAGGATGCAACTTTTTCATCTCTATTTAAAATTTCATCTAATCTATCTTGTATTTTTTGTCTATATTCAAATATTTCTGTTACAGAACTTCCATATTTTCTTCTTAAGTTGTTAATTTGGTCTATTCTCTGTTCGATTTCTTCCATCTCATAAGGATTAAAACTTATATTTTCTTTATAGTCTCTGATTTCCCTAGAAATATCTTGAAGTTCGTACATAATTCTCTCTATATTTTCACTATATTCGCTTATATTCTTGTCATAAGAAGCAATATCAGCTAGCTCTTTTGCTGCCATTCCTATTAAGTCAACGGCGTTTACATCCCCTTCATATAATTTTTGATATGAAAGGCTTAAATTATTATATATCTTTTCACTATTTCTACATAGTTCTCGTTGAGCTTTTAGAGCGTCGTATTCTTCTTCATTTAAATTAGCTTCATCGATTTCATTAATTTGAAATTTTATTAAATCAATTTCTCTTTGAATTTCCATCTCATCTTTATTTTCATTTAAATCATTTAACTCTTTTTTTATTTTATTAAATTTGTTGTATGATTCTTTATAATTAGATTTTAAAGGTTCAATGTCTTTTTCTCCAAATAAATCTAAAAATTTAATATGTGTATCTTTATTAAATAGAAGCTGATTTTGATGTTGGCTATGTAAATCAACTATTGTACATGCAACTTCTTTAAGTATTGAAATCTTGACAGTTCGTCCATTTATTCTTGCTACACTCTTTCCGTCTGCATACATAACTCTAGTAATTATAATTTGATTGTCTTCATAATCAATATCATATTTATCTAAGACTTCTTTTAAATTGGAGCTTTGTGATGAAACTACTATTTCACAAATACCTTTATCAGTGCCCTTTCTTAAAAAGGACCTGTCGTATTTTTCTCCAAGACATAAACCAAGTGCTTCAATAATTATAGATTTTCCTGCTCCTGTTTCCCCTGTTAATATATTTAAACCGTTATTTATAGTTAGTCTAGACTCCTCAATTAAAGCGCAATTTTTCATATACATTTCAAGGATCATAGTAAACCCCCTCTTTCTCGACTAATTTTTGATTAATGATTTAATTTGTGTGAATCTTCCACAACTTTAATTACTTTTTCTTTATAGTCTTCTTCATTAAATGTATAACCTTCATTGCTGTTTTTTAAGTGAATAAGGTATTCTATATTACCTTCTGGTCCTTTAATAGGTGAATAATCTAGGTTTAATATAGAGAATCCAGTTTCTACAGCAAATTTTGAAACCATTTCGATTACTTCTATATGTGTTGATTTTTCTCTAACTACACCTTTTTTACCTACTTTATCTTTACCTGCTTCGAATTGAGGTTTTATAAGTGCTACGATTTCTCCACCTGGGCTAATTAAGTTATGTGCAACTGGAAGTACTAATTTTAAAGATATAAATGATACATCTATAGATGCAAAATCTGCAAATTCTTTAGTGTCTTCTATTGTTACATATCTTATATTAGTTCTTTCCATGCAGACAACTCTCTCGTCTTGTCTTAATTTCCAAGCTAATTGCCCATATCCTACATCTATTGAAAATACTTTTCTAGCTCCATTTTGAAGCATACAGTCAGTAAATCCACCAGTCGATGCACCTATATCCATACAAACTTTATCTTGTAAAGTTATATCAAAGTTTTTCATTGCTTTTTCTAATTTTAATCCACCTCTACTTACATAAGGTATTGGATTTCCTTTTACTTCTATTTTGGCATCAGTATTTACTTCTGTACCTGCTTTGTCGCATTTTTGATTATTTACAAATACTAATCCAGCCATTATAGATCTTTTTGCTTTTTCTCTACTCTCAAAAAATCCTTGTTCAACTAATAAAACATCTATTCTTTTCTTCATAAAATTACCTTTCATTTATTTTATAATAAATTTCTTTTTATTTTGTCTTAAATCATATTTTATTGCTAAAAAAAGAATATACTCTTTTAAATAAAGTATATTCTTTCTATCAATATTTTAAACATTAGAATTATATCATATTATTATTTTTTTTTCAATTTAAGAAATCTCTTAAATTTTGTTTTACTAAGACATCACTATCCCTATTATTATTCCTAATAAAGCTCCAAATAAAACTTCTTTTGGCGTGTGTCCAACTAATTCTTTTAGCTTTTTATGTTGGTCAAATTTCCCGTGGAAAAAGTCGTCTACTATTTGATTTAAAATCTCAGCTTGTTTTCCGACAGCTCTTCTAACTCCAGAAGCATCATACATTACAATAATTGCAAATACTGCTGTTATTGCAAATTCAGTAGATGCAAATCCTTTATCAAATCCCACAAGCATAGCTAATGATGTTACAAATGAACTATGCGAACTAGGCATGCCTCCTGAAATTATAATTCTTTTAAAGTCAATTCTTTTTTCTTTTCCCGTAAATATTTTTATAAATTGTGCTAAAAAACAAGAAAATATACTAATAAGTAAAATTCTATTTTGAAAAATGTCTGTCATATTTCCTCCTAAATATACTTTAGATTAGTGGTCTCTAGAAATTATATAGTCAGCTAAACCTTCTAAAAAGCTGAAATCCCCTGATATTTTTCTTATACTATCTTTTGCCTCTTCTATTAAATCTTTTGCTACTTTTCTTGATTTTTCAAGACCTATTAAAGTAGGATATGTAGATTTATGGTTTTCTAAATCACTTCCTACAGGTTTTCCTAATATTTTTTCGTCTCCAACTATATCTAAGATATCATCTACTATTTGAAAAGCCAAACCTATATTTTTGGCATATCTAGTTATATTTTGTAAATCTTCTTCTGTTGCATCTCCTATAATTGCGCCCGCTCTCATACATCCTACAATCATAGCAGCTGTTTTATTCATATGTATAAAATCTAGTTTCTCTTTTTCTATTGATTTATCTTCGCTTTCTATATCTACAACTTGTCCGCCTATCATACCATATATTCCAGCGCCTCTTGCAATTTCATAGATAGCTTTTAGCCTTCTATCTGGATTTGATTTTCCTATTGATTCTTTAAGCATTATCTCGAAAGCATAATTTAAAAGAGCGTCACCAGCTAAAGTCGCCATTGCATCTCCAAATACTTTGTGATTAGTAGGTTTTCCCCTTCTAAAATCATCGTTATCCATAGCTGGCAGGTCATCATGGATTAATGAATATGTATGTATCATCTCTATCGCCATAGCAAATGGTACAGCTTCTTTTTCATCTCCTCCTACAATTTTTGTAGCTTCTAGAGTAAGTATCGGTCTTAATCTTTTTCCTCCAGCACTTAAACTGTAATTCATAGCTTCAAAAATCGTTTTTTGGTATCCCTCTTCTTTTGGCATATACTCTTTTAACAAATCCTCTATATATGCAGATTTTGTATTTAAATTTTCTTTAAATGCCATTTTTATTCCTCCTCTAAGTCGAAATCTTCTAGCTCTTGATCTTCATTAAATTTGCTTATCTTAAATTTCGCTTTATCAAGTAATTTATTACATGTAGCATAGAGTTTTATACCCTCTTCATAAAGTTTTAATGATTCATCTAGTGACGCATTGTTTGTTTCAAGTTTATTTAAAATTTCTTCTAACTTTGAGTAAGCTTGTTCATATGTAAGTTCCATTTTTATACCTCTTTTTTATTAATTTTATTTACAGTGCAATCTAAACTTCCATCAGATAAAACTACTTCTATTTCATCGTTTTCTGATACTTTTAAAACACTATTCACAACTACATCTTCTTTATTTATTATACTATATCCTCTATCTAATGTTCTTAATGGGCTTAAATTATGAAGTAAAGAACCTAAATTTTTTAAGTTCATTTCTTCTTTATTTATTTTAGTTTCTATATTATTGTTTAACTTTTCTATAATCTTATCTAAATCATAAATTTTATCACTTATAATATAATCATTTAAAATAGTATTAATTCTATTAAATGTATATTTAAGTTTTTGTTCGTCATAATTAACTATATTAGTCAACGATTTATTCATCCTGCTTTTTATATTTTCTAATTTGAAATATAAATCATCTACATTTGGTGTTGCAATTTCTGCAGCAGCTGATGGTGTAGGCGCTCTCATATCTGATACAAAATCACATATTGTAAAATCTATCTCGTGTCCTACAGCAGATATAATAGGTATTTTTGATTCAAATACACATCTGGCCACTTCTTCTTCATTAAATGCCCATAAATCTTCTATAGAACCACCGCCTCTACCGATAATTATCGTATCGACTTTGTGAATCTCATTGAAAAATCTTATACCTTCGCATATCTCATCTTTTGCACCCTCACCTTGGACTTTTACTGGATATAATTTTATATGAACTTTTGGATATCTCCTTTTTGTCACGTTTATTATATCTCTAATTACTGCTCCTGTTGGCGAAGTTACTACACCTATAGATTTTGGTATTTTAGGTATTGGCTTTTTATATTTATAATCAAACAAACCTTCTTTTTGCAATTTTTCTTTTAATTTATTAAATTCAATATATAGGTTTCCTATCCCTGCTATTTCTATATGTTCTATGTATAGTTGATAAGAACCATCTCTTTCATAAACTGAAATATATCCACTTGCTATTACTTTTGTTCCATTTTCTAAATTTAAATTTCTATCGTAGTCATTTCTAAAAATAACACAATTAATTTTTGAATTTTGATCCTTTAGCGATAAATACACATTGCCGCTACTATGAACTTTAAAATTTGAAATTTCTCCTTTAATTTTTAAGTTGCACAGTATCGGGTCATTTATCAAAATTCTTTTTATATACGAATTTGCTTCACTTACGTCTAAAGCCCTTATTTTCATATTTATTCTCCTAAATTTAAATTTTCAATTCCTATCAAAGCACAACCTACAGCATTATCTGTAGCTAAGTGAGACTCTGTAAAATAAGCTTTTACATTATACTTTTTCAATTTCTGAGTTAAATTTTTAGATATATATTTACTTGCAGATACACCGCCTGCAAATACTACTTCGTAAGCTTCATATTTTTCACATAGATATTTAAGTGATTTTAGCATACATCTCACTATAGTATCCATAAGTAGTTTTGATAAGTAATATTTATCTATATTATCATCATTTTCCATTATTTTATTTAATTGATTTTCTAATCCAGATAAGTTCATATATCCGTCTTTTACACTAGTTTTCAATCCATTTTCTATTTTTATATCGGATTTTAATGCATTTTCGTCTATATACTTACCACATGGGAAATTATAAGAAAATTTTACACCTAGTCTATCTATTAGTTGTCCAAAACTTATATCTTTTGTTCCACCGATAATTTCAAATTCATAATCGTTGTATTCATTTTTATTTACTAATACTATTTCTGTAGTTCCTCCAGACATATGAACTGCCAAAAATCTATTTTCGTTTAATAGATTTTTCCCTAATAAACTAGATTTTATATGATTTTCTTGATGTGTTGTCTCGAAAAAAGGACAATTATGTGTTGCACTAATTAATTTTCCTGCATTTAGCCCTACTGTAAAAACTGGCATATAAGAGCCATCTATTGGTCTTGGTTTTTCAGAGGCACACACTCCAACTATATTGTAGTTTTTTAACTTTTCACTTATATTCTCACTTAATATTCCTATATTAGATATATGTTGAAAAACACCTTCACTTTGTCTAAGCCCTTTTGAATCTTTGTCAACTTTAAGCATTATTTTTTCACTTAAAATTATATCCTTATTTAAAGAGATAGCTGCTATAGAAGTTGTATAGCAGCTAGTATCTATTCCTATTACAATGTTATCTCTCCTTGATCTCATTTACAACACTTCCTAAAATTCCGTTTATAAATTTAGGTGTTTTTGCTTCACAATACATTTTTGCTAAATCTATAGCTTCGTTTATAGAAACTCTATCTGGTATATTTAAATCAGATAATATTTCAGCTATTGCTATTTGTAATATTGCTAAGTCTATTTTTGAAAATCTATTTATAGACCAGTTTTTCGCGTTGTTTTCTATAAGTTCATTTATATAATCAATTTTGAATCTTAAAATATCACACATTTCATTTAAGTAAACTCTATCAACACATTTTTCTAATGAAAGTCCTTCAAAGTCTACATCTTTGTCTGAATAAGTTAAAACTAATTCTTTATATCTACTTACTATGTATTCTTTGTTGTTTTGTAAGAATTCTTCCATTTCATTTTCTAAATCAGTTATATCTCCGTTTGATATATATGTTTGATACATTAATTTCATTAAATATTCTCTACTTGTCTCTCTTTTTGCTCTTATGTTTTTCATATTTAATCCTCCTTCAGACTTATTATACACTATATTGCAATAAAAAAACCCTCTGATTTTTCAGAGGGTTTTTATTGCTTACTCTGCTATTGTTATTTCATCGTCTTCGTCATTTTCATCATTTTCTTCAGATTTTGATGCTTTTTTAGCTTCTTTTGCTAATCTAGCTTCTTCTTTTTTTGCAGCTTTAGCTAATTTAGCCTCTTCTCTTTTATGAGCTTTTGCTTCTTCTTTTTCTGCTTTTTCTTTATAGAAAGTAATTCCTTGTACATGTACATTTACAGTAGATACTTCTAGTCCAGTCATTGTCTCTACAGTATTCTTAACATTTTCTTGTATTTTGAAAGCTGTATCTGGTATAGATTCTCCAAATTCGATATTAACATAAATATCTAATATTATTTGTTCTTCATCTATTTGAATTTTTACACCATTATTCTTAAGTAGTTTATCTGTTATTGTAGTTATTGTTTCTACATTTTCAACTTCTAAAGCTGCTAATCCAGCTATAGTAACTATCACTTCGTTTGATATTTTAACTTGTCCTAAATTATTATTTTCCATGACACACTACCCCCTATTCTTAGGTTATTATTTATTATATAATATCAAATCCTTTTATAATTTGCAAGAAATAAGGCTTAATTTTATTATAAACCCATTCTTATCAATTTATTCTAAAATTTATCAATTATCTATTATTTGTAAGTTTTATATTTTCGCGACTGATTCCAGATTGATTTGAAACTATATCAAATATTTTAGTCGCATCATTTTGTTTAATTTCTTCCATATTTACGACAACATTTGCTTTATCCCCGTCTATAAATACTATTGCTTCATCATATCCTTTCGCTAAAAGTAAATTCTCTATTTGTAGTTCTGTATCGCTGTTTTTTACTATTGAAACCTTCATATTTGATGCTTCTACTTTTGCTTCATCAGCTGTAGATGGATTGTTTATTATTTCATTTAGTTGTTCTGTAAGTTGATTTCTTTGTTTTTCTCTAGTCATTTTCATATCTACTATATATGTATCGCTATCTATATTTTCCTTAGAATTTAGCGTATCTTCTATTTCTTTGCTTGTCTCTTTAGCCAAGTTTTCTACGTCTGAATTTTCTTTAGCTGTATCTTTAGTATTATCTTTAGAATTAGAAGTTTCTGTAGATTTATCTTTATCATCAGTAGTTACTTTGCCATCTATACTATCTACTAATGTAGTATCATCAGGAGAATTTTTATCTATTTGAGCTTGTTCATAAGCCTTAAATTCATCTGAAACACTAAGTGTTGAATCTTTGCTAAGTTGATAATTAACTACACCTACTGCAATCAACATCAAACTCAATGATAAAACTACAAATCCCCTGTTTTTATAATTAAATTTCATAAAATCCCCCCTATTTTTTTATGCAAAGTATTTATTTAGCATAAACTTCAACTTGATGTCCTGATATTTGAAGTGCTGTTTGAACAGCTTCATATAATGTCTGTTTTACTTGAGCATCTTTTGCTCCACTTGCAACTACTAAAACACCTTTTATCTTTGCTTCTTTAGTCTTTATAACTATAGGATCAGAAGAATTTGAAGTGACTAGTGTTTTATTTTCACTTGATGTTTCAACTGTTCTTTCTCCACCTGAAGAATCTGTTTCTGATGTAGTTTCTTTTGTAGCACTTGAATTATACGCTGGCTCTATTTCTTCGCTATTATCATAAGTAATCATAACAGATACATCACCCGAACCATTTATCTCTTTTAATATTGCTGTAAGCTGTTTTTCTAAATCATCTTTTTCTTTTTCACTACTAGAAGCTTGTTGAGCTTCTTCACTTTGCTTTGTTGTATTTTCCTCTTTTTGTGCATCAGCTATCTTTTCTTTTCCTTGTATTATATTTAGCGCTACTAGACTTACAACACATAGCGCACCTACAACTAATAAGCTTATCAATTTTTTCTTTTCCTTTTCATTAAAATTTATTTTTTTAAACATAAAACTCGCTCCTATTAATCAATTTCAATTTTATCAATCGATACTTCCAAGATTTTTATCAAGTCGTTTTTTAATTTATCTTTATTCTCACTTTTGTTTGTCGTATTATTTTTAAAAACTTCGCTGTCTTTGCTCGAACTATCTTTATCTTTACTATTTTCTTCTAATTTAGAATCTCCTTCATTATTTTTTTCTTTTATTTTAAGACTTTCTATATCAGTTCCATTAAAATCTATATCTTCAAGTTCATATCCATATTCATCTAATTTCATTTTTAGTACATCTTTTAAATTGCTCTGGTATTCACTATCCAAGTTAAAATTGCTGTTATTATCAACTAAATCTTTATTACTCTCTACATATCTTTCGTTATAATCAGTCATAGATTTTAGTATCTTATCTTCAAATGACTCGTCACTTGAGAAAAAACCTACAATTGGTGAAATTACAATAAATATAAATATAAAATTGCAAACTAAATTAATATAAGGTTTTAATTTACTTTCTGGAAGTACCATATCTACTATATTTATAATAAAAGCTCCTATTAAGATACAGATTATCCAACTTTTAATCTCATCCACCCCCTTAGATTAATTTATATTTTTATTAAACTTTTTATAATTTTTATCTATGAAGTAATACTAAGTGATGTCAAAATACTTATCGTCACAAAAAACATTATTAGTACTGCTAATACAGAAATTAAAATAACTGTCATAAGTTTAGATGTTTCATCCATAAAGGAAGATATATTTTCCTCTCCTATAGGTTCAACTATTGCAGCACCTATTTTATATACTAGAATTATTGAAAAAATCTTTATGAGAGGTATAAAGCAAATTCCAACTAATAAAATAAGTCCAACTGCTCCAAAAATATTTTTTAATAAAATCGAAGAAGATAACAATAAATCTACTGAATCTGATACGAAACTCCCTATAACAGGTATAAAACTTCCTACTGCAAATTTAGCGCTTTTTACAGCAAACTTATCAAATGATGTAACATATATCCCTTGTATAGATACAAGACCTAAGTAAACTGTAAAAGCTGCTCCTACAATTACTACATTTGCTTTTTTAAGTAATTCTGAAAATCTCTTTAATTTTATGTTTTTAGATAGGTTATTTATAACTAGTACGCAAAATGCCAATGTTATAAGTGTAAAAATAACATTTTTAAATACCATATTTATTATAGACACACCGCTCACAAACACTGGTGATAATGTTGCTGATGTCGTTGTAAGACCCCCTACTGCTAATAAGGTCAATAATATCGGTACAATTACATTGACTATGCTTATTATGCTGTTTACTGTTATATATGCAATTGATAATACATCTTTAAAATTGACTAATACTAACGTAACCATAGTTATAAAAATTATGTAATTTACAATTTTGCTTACTTCACCTGATGAAAAAGAGCCTTCTAGACTTTTGAGAATTGATGATAATAATGCTAAGACGATTATCATAGTAATTACTTTTAGACTTGCTATTAGTTGATCTATTACTAATTTTTTTATATTTTCGGTATTTATTAAATCTGTAAGTTTAGCATCTCCTTTGATTAAATCCTTTGCAAATTGCTTTAAATCTATATTTTTAAAGATTTCATTATCTTTAAGTTCTTCTTCCAACTTACTTATATTAATTTTTTCTAATTGCCTATTTATATAATTTTGTGATGTTTCATCTGATACTTTGTATTGTTGTGTACTTGACTCTGTATTGTCTTTATTTTCATTTGCAAAACTTATATTATTCATAGATATTATAAAAAATAAAGCTATTAATATTATTTTAAATTTATTTTTCATAATCTTTCTCCTACGGTATAATTCCGATTATCGCATCTATTATTGATAGCAGTATCGGAAAAGACATACTCATAATTATAATTTTTCCACCGAACTCGAGTTTAGCAGCTATATTGTTTTCCCCGCAATCTTTACAAAGTGACACTGCAAACTCCATAATATATGCTATTCCTATTAATTTTATTATTAAAGATATGTACATTGATGGAATATTTGCTCTGTCAGCCAGTTTATTTATTTCTTCTACTATAAAATTTAGTTTTAAGATTACAGATAGAAGTATAATTACTCCAGCAGTAATAGCTATAAAATTTGCAAATTCCGGTCTATCCTTTTTTATGAATAAACAAAGTATGGTTGATATTATGGCAATTCCTATGATTTGGATTATTTCCAAAATACCACCTCCATTTTATTTTTCTGTTGTAACTTAAATTTTTAATATAATTTAAACATTGTTCTAACAGTATTGAATAAATCGCTTATTTCCCCTATCACAAGCCCCAAAACAATTACGACTCCTGCAAGGGTTGTAAGTGTTGCCCAGTCACTTCTATCTACTTTTGTCAAAATCATATTTAAAACTGATATTAAAATTCCTACACCAGCTACTTTGAATATTAAAGTTATATCCATACTATCATCTCCTAAATTAAAATTATCCCTATACATATTCCACTAAATGTTATTAGCTTTTTATAGAGATTCCCTTTGTTTTTTATATCTTCTTTACTTTCTATTGTTAGCTTCTTTAGATTTTCTACTGTTAAATCTATTAATCTCTCTTGGGATTCTACTTCACTTTTACCAAGAGATAAAATTAACTTTTTAAATTCTTCAATTTCGTTTTCTTTTAAATATGTATTTTTATATAAAATATTTATTGTATCTTGTAAAATCTGTTCTATTGTTTTTCCATCTTCTTTTGAAAGTTCATCTGCAAATTTTAAAAAGAACTCACTAAAATCATATTCATCTTTGACTGCTATATTTCTAAAAATTTCTTCTAATGTATACATTCCAAAAGCTAAATCCATTCTCATTATCTCTAATACCCTAATTAAATCATTTAGTTGTTTATGTCTTTTTATATATCTTTTAGATATATCTTCTCCTACTAAATAACTACATCCGATTAACATTCCTACTAATATTATTTTAATTTCCAAAATACCATCTCTTTTCCTGCAAATCATAAATTTTTTCTACTGTACCAGGTCCGTTTCTCGAAGATAATATGATTGCTTTTTTAAATAAGTTTCCATCTAATAGACGCCTTAATTCCTCTCTATTTTGTATATCTTCGATAGAATCCCCATGTACTGTTGTAATTAAGCTTACACCGCCATTTAAAGCCGTATATAATGCTTTTATTTCGCTTTCGTTGCCTATTTCATCAGTTACAATTACATCTGGCGACATAGATCTTAAAACCATCATGATTCCTAAGTCTTTTGGACAAGTTTCCATAATATCAGTTCTAATGCCTACATCTAGTTGGGGAATCCCCATACATGAGCCTCCTATTTCATTTCTTTCGTCTATTAATGCTACTTTTACTCCCTTAAATCCATATGCTCTATTTCCATTGCTTATATTTCTGACTATATCTCTTAAAATAGTAGTTTTACCACATTGTGGTGGTGAAATTATTATTGTATTGTTTATTTGATTTTTATTTTTTATTACGTGTTTTAAAACTTTTTTTGAGCATCCTTTAATTTCTCTAGATATTCTTATATTAAGTGATGAAATATGCTTTATATTTTTTACTTGTCCATTTTCTATTATTACCTTACCTACTATTCCTATTCTGTGGCCCCCCCTCAGCGTTATAAATCCCTTTTTAATATCATCTATAAAAGAATGCACCGAATATTTACATATAATTTGAAATGTCTCTTCTATATCTTCTTTTGTGACTATATATGGATTTTTCATTTCTAAATCCAAATTACTTGTCTTGTCATTATAAAAATAATCCTTGGAGTCTCCATTTATTATCAATGGCTTATTTACTCTAAGTCTTATTTCTTCAATATTTACTTCATCATTTATTATGCTTTTTATCTTTTTTCTCAAATTAATCGATAGTGAGTTAATAATTTCATCTGAAAGTTTCATGATATCCCTCCTTCTTGTTTATAAATATATATTTATTTTGATTAAAAATTATTACTCTTATTGTGTATGTAATTTTATACAAAAAAAATCCCTTCTATTAAATTAGAAGAGATTTTTAATTAGTATATTTTTAGTTTTCTTTATCTTGAGCTTTTTCTTTTTCTGATAGTTCTTTTAAAACTTGTTCTATATCTTCAACAACATTTCCATTTGCGAATTTTATAGCTTGGTTGATTGCATTTTTTATAGCAAATGCATTAGAACTACCATGTGCTTTTATTACTCCACCTTTAACTCCTAAAAGTGGCGCTCCACCGTACTCAGTATAGTCCATCATAGATTTTATTTCTTTAAAGCTATCTTTAAGCATTAAAGCACCTACTTTGCCTTTGAAAGACTCCATAAATTTATCTTTCATTAATTTCATTAAACTCATAGCTACACCTTCACAAGATTTTAAAAGTGTATTTCCTGTAAATCCATCACATATTAAAGCATCACATACAGAGTTTATTACATCTCTTGCTTCAACATTTCCGACAAAGTTTAAATCTAAATCTTTTAATTCATAATAAGCTTCTTTTACTAGCTCATTACCTTTACCTTCTTCTGTACCTATATTTGCAAGACCTATTCTAGGATTTTCTAAACCTATAACTTTTCTTAAATATATATCACTCATAAAAGCAAACTGTGTTAAGTTTTTAGGCTTACAATCTGCATTAGCTCCACCATCAGCAAGAAGAGTTATTCCACCTTTTATATTAGGAAGGCCTGGGCATAAACATGGTCTATCAATTCCTTTTATTCTACCTACGATTAATGTACCACCTGCTAATAAAGCTCCTGTACTACCTGCTGATACTATTGCATCAGCTTTTTTATCTTTTACTAAGTTTAATGCTACAACCATAGAAGAATCTTTTTTACGTCTTACTGCCATTACTGGTTTATCTTCATTTTCAATTATCTCAGTAGTATGTATTATTTCTAGCTTATTTTTATCATAAGTCTTTGATTCTAATTCCTTTTCTATTTGGGCTCTGTCACCTGTTAGGATTACATCTATACCATATTCATTTATAGCTTGTACTGCACCTTCTACAGTGGCTTGGGGAGCATTATCTCCACCCATTGCATCTATAACTATTTTCATATGTTCCTCCCTTTATAAATCTTTTATTAAAAATATATTATTTCCATAGTTTAATAATATAATAATTATTTTAACAATAAATAATGTACTGTATTTAAATAATTTATATAAATTTATTTTCTTATTTTTATAAATCTTTTTAAACAATTTTGTACTATATTATTATAACGTATATTTTTGCAAAAAAAAACATGTAGTCTAAACTACATGTTTTTTTATATAACTATTCAGCTACGATTTCTTTACCGTTGTAGTGTCCGCAAGAAGGACAAACTCTATGTGGTAATTTAACATCATGACATTGTGGGCATTCTACGAATCCTTTAACTGTCATTTTTGAATTAGCCGCTCTTCTCATTTTAGTTTTTGATTTAGCTGTTTTACGCTTAGGTACTGCCATTTAAGCCACCTCCTTAATCATTTTTGAACAAATCTTTTAATTTAGCAAAACGTGGATCTATAAAATCCTCGTCACTTGCAGTTTCGCTACATGAGCAAGTTTCTTTATTTAAATTAGCTCCGCATTCTGGACAAAGACCTTCACAATCTTCGTTACAAAGAACTTTGTGTGGTAAATTGAAATCTAATGTTTGTTCTATTATTTTTACTAAGTCCACTTCATCAGTGTCAATAATAAAAGCATCATAGTCTTCAAAATTATCTTCATCAAAATCTTCGCTAACTAAGAAACCATCAATGGTATAACTCATTGGAACTTCTACTGGTTCTAGACATCTAGAACAATTATCTATTATAGTGAAATCTACATCTGCAAGAAGATGAACTTCATTTTTTGCATTTTTAGAAATTCTACCAACTAGATTAATTGGTGAAGCCAATGTATATGTGTTATCACAATAACTAATATTATCAATTTTTTGCGAAAAATTCAAGTCTATTTTACCAGTTTCTCTTTTATTTAACTCATTAAGACTAATTATCATATTTTTCACCTCAACATATTACCAAATTTATTATACAAATAGGATTAATGTTTGTCAAGTATTTTTACTTGATAGTTATAATACTATTTTATGCTAATTATGAAAAAAAATCCTATACACATAATTTAAGGTAGGTTTTAGCCTACCTTAAACATTTATATTATAATCAATTTTGATAAATTATATAACTATAATTATTTAACTAATTCTAATGTATCTCTAGCTATCATTAATTCTTCGTTAGTTGGTATTAATAATACTTTAACTTTAGAGTCAGCAGCAGATATAACTCTTTCTTTTCCTCTTACGTTGTTAGCTTCAGCGTCCATTTTAACACCTAATACTTCTAAGTTAGAAGCTATAGCTAATCTATCGTCTATACCATTTTCACCTAAACCAGCAGTGAATACTATAGCGTCTACACCGTTCATTTCAGCAGCGTAAGCACCTATATATTTTTTAACTCTCTTATGGTAAGCATCTAATGCATCTATTGCTTGTTGGTTTCCTTCAGCAGCAGCATCGCATATATCTCTGAAGTCTGAAGATATACCAGTCATTCCGTATACACCAGATTCTTTATTCATTAATTTATCTACACCATCAGCGTCTAAGTTTTCTTTTTTCATTATGAATGGTATTATAGCTGGGTCTATATCACCACATCTAGTTCCCATTATTAAACCTTCAAGTGGAGTAAGTCCCATAGAAGTATCTACTACTTTTCCTCCGTCAACAGCAGCTATAGAAGCTCCGTTTCCTAAGTGACAAGTTATTATTTTTAAGTCAGCTATGTCTTTTCCTAACATTTCAGCTGCTCTTTGAGATACGTATTTGTGAGAAGTTCCGTGGAATCCGTATCTTCTTACACCGTATTCAGTATATAGTCTGTATGGAAGACCATATAAGTATGAAGATGCTGGCATTGTTTGATGGAATGCAGTATCAAATACACCTACATTTGGTACTCCTGGAAGTACAGCTTTTATTGCATCTATTCCCATTAAGTTAGCTGGGTTGTGAAGAGGAGCTAATTCACTACATTTTCTCATAGCTTCTTCAACTTCTTCTGTTATTATAACTGAAGATGCGAATTTTTCTCCACCGTGAACAACTCTGTGTCCTACAGCGTCTATTTCTTTCATGTCTTTAACTCCACCGTAAGTTGGATCTAAAACACCTTCAAGAACTAATTTTATAGCATCTTGATGATCTTTCATTTGTTGTTCTTTGATGTATTTACCTTCTACACCGTCTTTTTTTTGAGTAAGTATAGAACCTTCTATACCTATTCTTTCAACTAATCCTATACATAATACTGCTTCATTTTCCATATCTATTAATTGATATTTTAATGAAGAACTACCACAGTTTAAAACTAATATTTTCATTAGTAAACCTCCTTAATATTTTATGAATAATAATATGTATTAAGTCCTCATGACTTTTTATTACAAAGTAAAAACCTCTCAGTTATGGTAAATTATAGAGATTTTTACTTTGTAACAATTTTGGATAATAAAATACCCCACTTAATATATCACTTTTTCAAAAAAAAGTACATACTATTTTTACGCAAAATGACATAAGGTACTTATTATCTCTTATATTATTATAATATATTTATTGAATTATTGGTTAAAAAAAATACATTTTGTCAATATTTTCATTATAGTATTATAAATTTTTTTATTATTTTTTATTTTATAAGTTTTTTATTATTTTTATTTTTAAATAGACTTTTAATACATATTTTGATAATATCTCTTGAATTATTATTTCAATTAATTAAAATAATAAACATATTATTTACAAAAAAGGAGAAAGTTTTATGAATTTACTTGGTCTAATAGTTGAATATAACCCATTTCATAATGGCCATCTATATCATTTAAATGAATCAAAAAAATTAACAAATGCTACACACACGATAGCCGTAATGAGCGGAAATTTTATGCAAAGAGGTACTCCTGCACTTTTGGATAAATTTACTAGAGCGGAAATGGCAGTCAAAAATGGAGTTGATTTAGTTGTGGAATTACCAACTTTATATTCATGTCAAAGCGCGGAAATTTTTTCTCACGGTGGAATAACTTTACTAAATTCACTAAATTGTGTAAATTCTGTTTGTTTTGGTAGTGAAATCGGAAATATAGATATATTATATATAATTGCCAAAATCTTAATAGATGAACCACCTACATTTAAAAATAAACTAAAAAGTTATTTAGGAGATGGACTTCCATTCCCAAAAGCTAGAGCATCTGCTTTATTTGATTATATAAGCGAAAATAAATTATACGATACTTCAAAAGAAACTTTGCTAGAAATATTAAATTCACCTAATAATATTTTGGGAATCGAGTACATAAAAAGCATATTAAAATTAAATAGCAATATTAAACCATACACTATAAATAGAGTTAATTCTGGATACAATAGTTTAAATATAAATAACTCAATTTGTTCGGCTTCAGCTATTAGAAATGCCTTAAAAACAGATAGTTTAGAAACTATAAACTACACTATGCCAAAACCAACTTATGATTTAATAAACGATACTGTTAATTCCGGTGTAAACCTTGTATATAACGATGATTTTTATCAAATTCTTTCATCGATAATTTTAAGAGATAAAGATAATCTAACAGATTATTTTGAAGTTAATGAAGGTATAGAAAATAAAATTTATAACTCTATCTTTAAATGCCAAAATATTGAAGAATTGCAAAACGAAATAAAATCAAAAAGATATACTATGACAAAAATTTCTAGAACATTAAACAATATAATGTTAGGCATAAAAAGAGATGATATTCTAAAAACTAAAGATTTAAAAGAAATGCCTTATGTCAGAGTTTTAGCATTTAATGATAAAGGCTGTGAAATTCTAAAAGAGATAAAGAAAAACTCTGAAATAGAAGTTATTACAAAGTTTTCAAAAATAAAACATATAGATTCAGACATATTTAACACTTTAATAAACTACGATATTAAAGCTACTAATATGTATAGTTTAATATATAACAAGTCCTTATTAAAAGGGCCTATGGATTATATAACTTCACCAAAATATATAAAATAATATAAAAATTCGCTTCGCTCATGGCTCCAACGAATCGGAGATTCCGTTGCTTAAAATTTGCTTCGCTCATGGCGCCAACGAATCGGAGATTCCGTTGCTTAAAATTTGCTTCGCTCATGGCGCCAACGAATCGGAGATTCCGTTGCTTAAAATTCACTTCGTTCATGGCGCCAACGAATCAAAGATTCCGTTGCTTAAGTTAATAAGTTGGAAATTATAAATTATACACAAATCATATAATGTATAATTTCCTTAAAATAAAAAAATAACTCCCTTTAATTAGAATTTTTTACTTATATCTAATTTAAAGGGAGTTATTTTCATTTTAGTTTTATAATTTAATATATTTGATTTGATATAATTAACTATTATTTTTTTAAATATATTATTTACCTATAAACATTTGTGTCCAGTAAATTGTACCATTAGCACCTTTGTATATACCTACACCTAGTTCAGTAAAGTTAGAGTTTAATATATTTGCTCTATGTCCTGAAGAATTCATCCAATCTGTCATAACTTCACTAGGAGTTCTTTGACCCATAGCTATATTTTCTCCTGCAGCTTTATAACTTATATTAAAAGTTTTCATCATGTCAAATGGAGAACCATAAGTTGGTGAAGTATGATCAAAATAATTTTTGTCATTCATATCTTTAGATTTTAATGTTGCTACTCTTGATAACTCTTTGTTTAAAGTAAGAGGTTTTAATCCTTGTGCTGCTCTTTCTTTATTAACTAAATTTAATACTTCTACTTGTTCTTTTGAAAAATCACTTGTATTTGTAGAGTTATTATTATTTTGATTATTATTTTCTATATTTCCACCTTGGTTATTGTTATTTTCTTGATTGTTGTTATTGTTGCCTTGGTTTTGGTCATTTCCACTTCCTGGCTTATTTTCAGTTTGTCCTTGATTTTGGTTGTTATTACCTGGTTTATTGTTTTCTATATTTCCATTTTGATTATTTCCGTTATTTTGTTGGTTGTTATTATTTTGGTTTCCATTTGTTGTATTATCATCTTTATCTGAAGATTCATTGTCATCTATACTAGGAAATTTATTGGGACAATTATTATGATCAAACCATTTTAAACTATCTAATATAGACATACCTGTAAAGTTAAAGTTTAATTTTTTACCATTTACACATATATAAACTTTTCCTGTTGATTGTATAGGATTTATATTTTTAACTGACATTGCGTTTGAAAATCCTACACTAGATGCAGTCATTAAAACTGTTGCTCCTACGATTGCCATTCTTTTTAATTTTTTATTCATATAAAACACCTCATTCTATTTATTTTATTTTCTAATTTTGTTACCATTTTGTAACCTTATATTTATGATAGCCCCTTGTGCCTATTCATAGTACCATAGAAATTTATAATTTATTCATGTCAATTTATGTAAGTATAAATTTTATAAAATTTTTATGGCCTATATAAATTTTGATTTTTTTAATTTTATTTTTTATCGATTTACTTTAATCCCTTGAAAATAGCTAATCTAAATTAAAATTATTTCATTTTTTATCATTTAAATTTTTATAGATAAAGTCAAATTAATTCCTCTATGTTCCTTAATGCCTTACAATTTCTTAATCTACCTTAACTTGTTATAAATTGATATTTTAACCCAAATAACTAAATATATATAATTATTATAAATTAATAAGAGAGCCTACATCGCGCAGACTCTCTTACTTTCATAAGTTTTATTTGTAAATTTATTATTATTTTTAGTTTACTTTATATAATTTTCCTGGATTTAATATGTGTTTAGGGTCAAAAGCAGTTTTTATTCCTTTTAATAAATTTATATAAGTTTCATTTTTAGATTCTACAAAATATAAACTCTTTGCATAACCTATTCCATGTTCTCCAGAAACTTCACCATCTAATTCCCTAGCTTTTGCAAACATTAAATCAAATGCTTTACCAAGTCTTTCATGCCATGTTTTATCATCTAAATCGTCTTTGTGTGGGTAAACATGCAAGTTACCATCTCCTGCATGACCAAAACTTTTTATTCTAAGTCCTACATCTGATTGTATGTCATGAGTAAATCTAACGAATTCTGCAACCTTATCTCTTGGCACAACTACATCACATTCATCTATTTCACTGCTAGCTTTAAATGCTTCTAAGAATGCTCCCCTTGCAGACCATATTGATTCATTTCTTTCGTCTGTATCTGCTATTAATACATCATATGCTCCACATTCCAAGCAAAGTTTAGCTACGTTTTCGTATTCTCTTTCAATTTCTTCTGTTGAATTACCATCAAATTTTAATAATAAGTAAGCATTTGATGAGTTATCTGGGAATTTTTTACCTAAAAACTCTTCAGCACCTATTATAGCTTCTCTTTCCATAAATTCTATAGCAGTTGGTATAGATTTTGATTTTATTATTTTAGGCACAGTATCTATAGCAAGAGCTAAATCAGGGAAAGGTATTAATAAACTTATTGCTTTTTTAGGTAGTGGAAGTAATTTTAATATAGCTTTAGTTACTATAGCAAGTTGTCCTTCTGAACCTACTACTAAGTCTTTTATTGAATATCCAGAAGAGTTTTTAACAACTTTTCCACCAACATTTATTACTTCTCCATTTGGAAGTACACATTCAAGACCTCTTACATAATCTCTTGTAACACCGTATTTTACAGCTCTCATACCACCTGCATTAGTATTTATATTACCACCTATAGCAGCACTTTTTTCACCTGGGTCTGGTGGGTAAAATAAATCATGATCTTCTACATATTGTGCTATTGTCATCAATAATACACCTGGTTCAACTGTCAATGTTAAGTTTTCTTCGTCTAATTCTAATATTTTATCCATTTTAGTAAGACATAGCATTATACCTCCATAAAGGGCAACAGACGCTCCAGAAAGCCCAGTACCTTGTCCTCTAGGTGTTACTGGTATATTATTTTCATAAGCATATTTCATTATCTTTGAAACTTGTTCTGTAGTATGAACAAATACTAATACTTCAGGATATTTTATTTCACCTGCTAATTCATCATGAGCATAGTCTTCGTTTATATCACTTCCTACTACTACGTCTTCTTTATCTAAAATAGTTAGTAAAAAATCTATATCATTTTGATCTATTTTTTTGTACATTTTAATTCCCCCCTATTCTGCCATTTGTGCTACTTTTTGTTTATTTTCATTTTTCATTGCTTTTATTTTTTCAGTAAGCTTAGGTATTATTTCATATATATCCCCTATAATACCTAAGTGTGCAACGTCAAATATAGGTGCTTTTTCATCTTGGTTTATAGCTATTATATAATCAGAGCCTTTCATACCTGCTACAAATTGTACTGCTCCTGATACACCACAAGTTATTATTAATTTTGGTTTTACTGTTCTACCACTAAGACCTATTTGTTTCTTAGGGTCTACCCATCCACATTCTATAGTCGGTCTAGTTCCTGCGATTTGTGCTCCAAGTACATCTGCTAATTCATTTAGCATCTTTAAATCTTCTTCTTTTTTAAATGCTCTTGATGCTACAACTATTACTTCTGCTTCTTCTATTCCAACTACTTTATTTTTTATTTTAGTTTCAAGCACTTTTATATTAGAAGTTAATTTTTCTTTTTCTACTGAACATAAAGTAATTTTTCCTGTAGGTTCTTCTACTTTTTCTGGTATATTAAATATTTTATATCTAACTGTTGCAAATTGTGGTCTACTGTTTGGAGTGTTTATATGAGCCATTATATTACCGCCAAATGCTGGTCTTATTTGGTCTAAATCTGTATTTTCTTGTATATCAAGTATTGTGCAGTCTGCTGTAAGTCCTGTTCTAAAACGAGCTGCAAGTCTTGGTGCAAGTGATCTACCTAATGTAGTACCTCCAACTAACATTATAGAAGGTTTGTTGTTATTTATATAATCTTCTAATGCTGCACTGTAAGGTTCTATTCTAAATTTATCGTATTCTTTAGAATCGTATACAAATACTTCATCTACTCCATAATCAAGTAATTGTCCGCATTTATCTTTTATATTATTTCCTACAAATACGCAGTTTACTGGATGGTTTATTTTTGCTGTAAGTTCGCGCGCTTTTCCTATTAATTCATAAGTGACTGGATGTATTTCTCCATCATTATGATCAACATAAACTGTTATACCTCTCCACTCATCTTTATTTATTAAAACTACTTCATCTTCTTCAAATATAAATGCCCCTTTTGGTCCTTTTTTGACACACATTTTACACATTTTACATGCCGCATTTATTTCTATTTTTCCGTCTACTTCTTCCATTGCATCAAATGGACATATTTGTAAGACTTCTTCTATATTATCTATTTTATCTTGATTGATTACTATCTTTGCCATTTTATATCCCCCTCAAACTAAAGTATTTTTAAATCTACTATTTTATTAAATAATGTTTCAGTAAGTTCTTCACAATCCCCACGAACTATATCTTTATCAGTATTTGGTTCTGGTGGGAAGATTCTTATTACTTGTGTTGCTGAACCATTAAGTCCATAGTGTTTTTCATCAGTATCATCCATATCTTTTAATGTTATCATCGGTATTTCCTTATCTTTAGTTGCCATTTTTAATTTAAAAGATGGAAGTCTTGGTTGGAATATATCTTTTTCAACTGTTATTAAACATGGATAACTTATTTCACATACTTCTAAAGTTGTTGGAAGATCAGTTTCAACTACTATTGATTTTTCCCCTATCTCAATTATTTTAGTTACATTTGTAACATGTGGTATATTTAAAAATTCAGCTATTTCTGGTCCAACTTGAGCAGTATCACCGTCAGTTGTTTGTTTACCACATATTATTAAGTCTGGATTTCCTATTTTGTGTATACCTTGTGCCAAAGTATAAGCTGTTGCTAAAACGTCAGCACCACCAAATTTTCTATCACTTACTATAGCTCCATCATCAACACCCATTGAAAAACTTTCACTTATTACTTTTTTTGCTTGTGGTGGTCCCATTGTTATTGTTTTAAGAGTTGCATTGTTTTCTTTTTTTATTCTTAGTGCTGTTTCAAGAGCAAATAAATCATATGGATTCATTTTTGAATCTACACCATCTCTTTTTAATACTCCTGTAACTGGATCTACTTCAACTTCTGATGTTCCAGGAACTTGTTTAACACATACTACTATTTCCATATTCTACCCCTCCATTTATTTAACTATTACAGAAACACCATCTGGTATTACGACTACTTTTGCATCATTGCCTTTTATTTCATATGCCATTTTTAATGCTTCATCGAAGTTATACGCGTGTTTCATATGCATATTTTTTATCATTTGTGGGTCACACATATCTGTAACCATGATTACTGTATATTTTTCTAGAATTCTCGCTAGTATTTGAAATTCCCACTGGTCAGGTACTGTCTCACCCTTATCTACGCTTCTTACTCTATTAAGTATTTCAGTTGGCGAAGATGCATTTGCAATATTATCATAAAAAGATTGACCTCCATGACCATCATTACAAGCGGCAATCATTATAATTACTCCACCTTCTTTACATGTAGCTTCTGCTGCTGTCATCCCCTTGACAGCTTGATATATATTTTGATCCAGTGGATATCCACCATTTGTACTTATTGCTATATCAGCAGGAGTTGCATCTATTTTTGATAATTCTGTTACAAAATCGCACCCTACTTTATGAGCTTCTTCAACATCACCTGCAAAAGATGCTATTACTTTTTTATCTTGATCTATAACAACATTTACTATAAATGCTAGATTTGCTTTTTTTGCTGCATATACCATATCTTTATGTATTGGATTATCTGTAAGTATTCCTGTTCTAGCATTTTTGCTGTCTATAAACTCACTACAGTGGTTATACATTATAGTCTTTGCTGATGCTATTCCAGGAAGTATGCTCTTTCTTCCTCCAGAAAATCCTGCAAAGAAATGTGGTTCTATAAATCCCTCTGCTATTAATAAATCAGCCTCAAATGCTACTTTATTTAGATAAAAATCTCCCCCAGATGGCAATACACCTGCTTTTACCATTTGTGAATCATCAGTTGATATATGCATCACTATTTCTTCATTTTCAACTATTTCTTCACCCATTTTAAATATCAACTCTTCTTTTGTTGTAGGTCTGTGAAATCCATTAGCTATTAATATTTTTATTTTAGCTTCTTTATTTACACTTCTTATTCTTCTAAGAATTATAGGCATTGTAACTTTACTTGGAACAGGTCTAGTATGGTCACTTGTAATTATTACAATGTTCTTTTTTCCAATTGCTAATTCTTCTAATTTTTTAGAGCCAATTGGATTATCCATAGAATCTTCTACTAATTGAGATTCACTTTTTTCTGGCTTAAAGTCGTGTGCCTTTGATGTCAAAACTTTTAAAAGATTTTTATCTTCTATATTTAAATCCATGCCGTCTTTTGAATAAGGTACATGTATCTTTGCCATTTTCCTTCCCCCTAAATTTATATATTTTTATATTTATTTAAAACAAATTAAATTTATTTTCAAGTGAGTTTTATACTATTTTTAAGATCTTTACTAAAATAATGTCAATATCCCTCCACCGAAGTAAACAATAAGTCCTAGTATTACGACATATCCTAAACAATATTTAACTGTTGTTGAAAGTATCTTCCCTTCACTGCCTATAAGGCCAGTAGCTGAAGTAGCTATTGCGATACTTTGTGGCGAAATCATCTTTCCTGCAGTAGCTCCAGCCGTATTAGCAGCTGCTATCCAATAAGGATCAATTGATAATGATTTAGCCGCTTCTGTTTGCAATGCACCAAATAATATATTAGCTGATGTATCACTGCCTGTAACAAATGTTCCTATTGCCCCTAATAGTGGTGATATTAATGGATAGAAACTACCTGTTATTGCACATAGACCAAAAGATATTGAACTTGTCATCCCACTATGTGACATTATCTTTGATATTGCAACTATTGACATTATTGTTATAAATGAAGTTTTAAGCTGTATAATAGTTCTTTTTAATACGTCTAACATATATGTAAATTTTAATTTTTGAATTAAGCCTGCTATAAATGTGGCTATTAATATCATCATACCTGGAGTATTTATCCATGAAAATGCTGTTGTTGAAGTTGAATCTCCAGTATAAATATGTATATTACTACTTGCTTTTGCTAAAAATGCATTTATACTTGGAACTAAAGGACTTGCTAAAAGTATTAACACACAAAGAAGTATATATGGTAACCATGCTAATATACCTTGTTTTAATTCTATTTTATCTTCTTGTTTTGTTTGTACTTTTTCTTTATTCATTAATTTTGCACATATAATTGTACATGCCATTGAACATATACTTGCTACTAATGCTGGTAAATCTGCACCTAAATATTTTGCTATTATTATCTGCGGTACAGCAAACGTTATCCCTGAGATTAATGTTATTCCGACTACTCCCTTTAATGCTTTAATACTCTTTTCTGTAAGTATTACAAGCAAAAACGGAATTAATATTATAAATCCTGCTAATTGAATTGATGTAACATAACTTAGATGAACTACTTCAAGTCCTGTCACTGTTGCTAGTGTAGTTACTGGTATTCCAAGTGCTCCAAATGCTGTTGGAACTGTATTGGCCAATAAACATATCACCGCTGCAAAAATTGGGTTAAATCCTAATGATGCTAATATACTTGCTGGTATAGCAACTGCTGTTCCGTATCCTGCAACAGCTTCCAAAAATCCTCCAAATCCCCATGCTAATATTAAAACTTGGATTCTTTTATCAGTTGTTATACTCGAAAGCATTGTCTTTATTACGTCCATTGTTTTTGTTTCAACTGCCAAATTGTAAGTAAATAATGCTGCTACTATTACTAAAAGTATTGGCCAAAGTGCTATTGCCATCCCTTCTACTGTAGCTGTGATTCCATCAATAAACTTCATCCTCCAGCATATCATTGCAATTATTAATGTCAATATTACTGTGAAAGAACAAGTTTTGTGAGCTGGCATCTTTAATACTCCTAAAGATATAATAAGCCATAAAACCGGAATCATTGCGATTGCAAACAACATGTAATCATTATTCATTAAATTTTTCCCCCTTATTTTAACTGGTCATGCCAGTGGTGGTATGTGGTATTACCACTTACACTTAAATGGTAGTATAATCTTTTTTATAAATCAATAATTGTTTATTTATTAACACCATTTAAAATATAAAAATTTTTTTGAAAATAAAAAATAAATTATACTACCAATTCATAAGATTTATTACTTTTATTTATAAATAAGGCTTTTATACTATTACAATGTGTTTTTTATTACATATTCCATATGTTCCCTCATAGCCTCCGATGCCATGTGTTCGTCTTTTTTGATAATAGCTTCACAAATTCGTTTATGCTGATTTAATAAATTTGCACTACCCTTACTTACATCATATGAAATTATTTTATATCTAGCATCCTCTATAAATTTTTCAAATAAATTTGATGTTGTTATAAATAGACTTTCAATTAAATAATTTTTACTTATGCTCGATAATAAGTTGTGAAAGTTTTTGTCTAGTTCAACTAAAACCTCTGTTTTATTTTTATTTAAAGTTTCTGCCTCCATCTTTTGAACTATATCTAAAAGTTCTCTACAATCTAACTCTGTAGCTCTTAATGCCGATAATCTAGCACATTCTATTTCCAAAACATTTCTCAGTTCGAAAATATCACTCCAGCTACCTTCATTTAATTTAAACATCATTGAAAGAGGTTGCAATAATGATTTTTCTATATTAGAACATATAAAATTGCCTTCTCCTTGTCTACTTTCAACTACACCCATAGTTTCTAGAACTCTAAGAGCCTCTCTTATAGATGTTCTACTCACCCCCATAGTTTCAGAAAGATCTCTCTCTGAAGGAAGTTTATCCCCTTTTTTAAAAGTTCCATCCATTATATTATCTTGGATTTGTTCTATTACTTGCTCATAAACCTTCTTATTCGAAATATTACTAAACATTGTTCATACCCTCTCTATTCATATAGTATAATTATAATTTTTTTACATAAATATGGCAAATTATTTGTTGTGCATAAATAAAATGATGTGGATATTCATATTTTTAAAATTTAAAAAATATCATTATTAATAAGAAAATCCCAAAAGTAAGGTGAAGATATGAAATTAAAAAAACTAATAACTTTTTTTGCACCAAAACTGGTAATTTGTCTTATTATTTTAGGTATAGTATTAGCTCCTAAATCAGCTATAAAAGCAGCTACAGGGGGTATTTCTATTTGGTTAAATATATTAATGCCTTCGTTATTGCCATTTATAATTGGTGCTAACTTAATTGTATCCTTGAAAATCGTCGATATACTTGGAATCTTAATTAATCCCCTAACTCAAAAAATATTTAATGTAAGCGGTCGCTCTGGGTTAATTTTTGCAATTTCGATGGTATCTGGATATCCTGTGGGTTCAAAATTTGCAAGTGAACTTAGGCAACAAAATAAAATTTCTAAATATGAAGGACAGAGATTAGTATCATTTTGCTCTACATCTGGTCCTCTATTTATTATTGGTAGTGTCGGAACAGGTATGTTAAAAAATCCTCATTTAGGTTATATAATGCTTTTATGCCACTATCTAGCTTCTTTGGCTGTAGGAATAATATTTAGAAATTACGGTAAAGAAAAAAGAGATAAAACAAAAAATACTATTTTAAAAGATATAAATAATATAATATATGATGATACAAAATCCGATGGATTTTTTGTATTATTTGGCAAAGCTGTTGTCGATGGTGTGAATACATTGCTTGCTATAGGTGGATTTGTAATTATGTTTTCTGTGTTTTTCGAAGTCCTAAAATTTTTTAAAGTAATAGATTTTATAGCATACTTTGTCTGTATTATATTATCACCATTTAATATTACTCCTGATATAGTTTCAGCTTTTCTAAGCGGGTTATTTGAAATGACTATAGGATGTAATAATTTAAGTCAAATAAGTAATATATCTTTTACTCTTTTAGTTCCACTTTGCAGCTTTTTAGTTGCTTTTAGTGGTTTATCTATTTTGGCTCAATGCTCTAGCTTCATAGCCAAAACTGATATAAAAGTCAATTTGTACATATTCGCTAAGTTCTTACATGGACTTTTTGCTGGTATTTTTACATATGTATTTTTAATTTTAAACAAATCCTCATTAGTTCCTACTTTCTTTACAAACAATAATAGTTATACATATTATGATCTTTATATTGATAATTTTACACCATTTCTCATAGCTATATTATTGATATATTTATTTGCCCGTCTTAAAGATTTATCGTCTTAAATAAAAGAAACTATGAAAAATCATCATTTCATAGTTTCTTTTACTTTTATTATAATATTTTATTTTTTTTCAAATTTTATTCTATATATAAATAATATTGATAATATAGAAAAGATAAGTATAAATAAAATTAATATTGCCCATAAGTTAATTACATGTTCTGCACTAAATTTAAAAGTATCGTAAATACTATCTTCTACTGGTATTGTTATTGTTAAATCAGTTATATTGCCTATTGAGCCTAATAAATCCATGCCCCATTTACTTATAGTAAATTTAGATATTTTATCTAAAGTGTCCCCGAGTTCAAATAATTGTCCTGAAAATATAAATTGTACCATAAGTATAAATGGTAAACTTCTATTTGCTATATCGTTACTTGGACATAATGACGAAATCAACAATCCCATCACATCTGCACTAAATGTTATTAAAAAAATAGATAATATATATTCTATATAAGAAGAGCCTATTACAGCACCTTCTGATGGAAATTCTGCAAATAATGCACATATTACAAATATTATTATAGATTGAAATAAACATACTACTGCTTGTACTAAAAATCTAGCAAAAAATAATTCTATAGATTTAAATCCACTATCTAAATCCATTTTTATACTTTCTCTTTCTTTACATATTTCAAGTACTGAGTTAAAAAGCCCAATCCATATTGCAACACATACTATAGCAAATAATCTCGACCTTGTGTCTCTATAATCCTCAAACATCTTACCTCTTAATGTAAGACCTACGCAGATAGATATAATAAGAGGAAATCCAATAAATATATAATGTGATTTTTCATTTTTTAGGTTCTTTATATAGTTTTTTATTATAACTCCCATACCCCTAAACTCTCCTATTTAATAAATTGTTGTATTTTTGTACAAAGTAATCCTGATTGTTTTCAACAGCATTATATATATCGTCTAAATCACTTATATTAAAATATTCCAATGCCTTATCTTTTTCTCCATAAAAACATATTCTACCTTGAGATGCCATAAATAAAAGATCGTCTATATAAGGATACTTACATGCCATATGTGTATTATGAGTTATAACTAAAATGGTGCTGTTTTTTTCAGATACTAATCTAGATAATATTTCATAAAGCTCTCTACAACTTTTTACATCTAATCCAGAATCAGGTTCGTCCATTAAAATTACTTTTGGTTCATTTAAAAGCTGTACTGCTATATCTAATCTTCTAGATTGGCCACCACTCAACCTTCCAACCAGTGATTGTTTAAATAAAGATAAATTTAATTTTTCTAATAAACTATCTATCTTCTGCATTTTCTGCTGTTTTGTATATCCCTTTAATTTTTTACTAGCGTAAAACTCCATAACTTCTTGCACAGTATTGCCTTTTCTTAAGACAGAAAATTGGGGAACATGTCCCAACTCATTTCCGTCTATAATTATCTCTCCAGAATCTAGTTTTAATCTTTTTAATATAGCATCAAACAATGTACTCTTTCCTGCACCCGAAACTCCCATAATAGCTACAAGCCTTCCCGAATTGATTTTCAAGTTGACATCTTTTAATCTATACCACTTTTTCTTTTTATCATATCTAGTTACATTAGACATAAGTATAGCTGGTTTATTATTTGAAATATAATTTTTATTAGGATTATTTACTTTATTTAAGTTAGATTTATTTTTTATATTATTTTCTACACTTGTATTATTTATAAATTTTACGTGTTCTTGTGAGACTGTATTTTTAATTTTTTCAAAAAATAAGTTGTTTTTTAAGCAACAGAATATATAATTTTGATTGATAAATATATCTCCATTTCTAGGGATAAAGTAATCTGTATTTATTTTTTTGCCTTTATAAATTATATTTTCTGTATTTCTTATTATATATCCTCTTCTATCTTTTTGAACGTTTAAAAATCTATGTTCTTCTGGATTGAAGATCTTCCATTTATTTTCTATTTCTCCATCTACAACTCCTATATATACTCCGCTACTAATACCGTGTTCTATTCTAATCATACTTCCATGAGTTAACCTAACTGCTGTAGTCGAATCATTAAGCTGGTTGTTATTTACAAAAATTTTTATTTTGCCATAATTTCTAAAATAAAATTTGTCGTCTTTATAAATTATTACTCCAACATAATCTGGTAAAAAGTCTGTACTCATTTGTATATTTCCATATCCATCTCTTAAACTTCTACCTAAATTTATTTTTTCTGCTCTCTTGTCTAATAAAACCTTTCTACAACCTTTGTGAGGTTCAAATATAAGTATATACATCCTTATCTCCCATTTATAATTATTTTAATAACCTAATACCTCTATATCTGCTATACAAGTATCATTGTATTTTTGTCCATAATAAACAGAGTCTATTGTGAATTTAACGTATTCTGATTTAACTGGTTCTATATTTACTATTTGATATCCTGTATTATTGTCTTCTAATTTAATACTTTGGCTACTTCCATCTGAAAAACTAAGTGTAATTGATTCTGGTCGATTATTGTTGTAATATCCATTTTTATTATTTACAAGACCATTAACTATTTTTATTTTCTCAATTGTGTAAGTAGAATCAAGATCAAGTCTTATCCATTCACCTTGGCCAAATCCTGAAACTCCTTCAGACCAAACTGTAGAAAAATCTCCATCTATAGCTTTACTTGAACCATAGTTTATACTTGTAGAGTCGTGAAGTATTGAACTACAGTCAGTATTAGATATATACAGTTTAGAAACTTCTTTATTAATAGTAGTATCAGTTTTTTCATCTTTCTCTACATTTGATGTTTGACTTGACACTTGGTTTGAGCCTTGATCTTTTGTAGAAGACGAAAAATCATTTTCCCCTCCACTAAAAACTCCTGTTTTAAAAATCACAAAAATCCCCAAACAAACAACTATGCACGATAATGCCACCACAAATTTTAAACTTGTTGAACTTTTTTTATTTGAATACTTTAAATGTTTATTATCATATGTATTCTCAGTGTTTAATGGCGTTCCACAAACCCTACAAAATTTTGCATCTTTGTCATTTTTATTATGACAATTATTACATATCATATTACTCCTCCTTATATCTTGGTATAAATATACCCATTCCCTCATTTTATCCCTAATTTCTTTTTCATTATACCAAATTATTACTTTATTTCATATATTATCAATATAAATTATATTCTCAATAAAGCCTAAATATTTATTTTATATAACAAAAAAATTCGCTTCGCTCATGGCGCCAACGAATCGGAGATTCCGTTGCTTTAGTTAATAAGTTGGAAATTAGACATTATCTACAAACCAGATAATGTCTAATTTCCTTAAAATAAAAAACACCTGATATAATTTATCAGATGTTTTCATTCCTACATTCTAGGATTAAGTTCTCTTTTATTGTTTTTAACTTCTTCAAGTGTTTCTTCTAGTTTTTGTTCTAAAAAGCTTAAAACATCTTCTGCATATTGATTTGACCTTTCAATCATCTCATATTTATATTTTTCAGCTTTTTCTTTTATTTCATCTGCTCTTTCATTTGCTCTTTGAACTACTTGATTATTTTCTATCATATACTCAATTTTTTGTTGGTATTCTTTATCTAAGTCTTCAAGATTTCTTTGGTTTTCTTTTAATAATCTTTCTGCTTCTTTTTCACCTTGTAAAACTATTTCTTCAGCTTCTCTTTTAGCATCACTTATAATTTTAACTCTTTCAGTATTTATCCAAGATGCTTGTTTTACTTCTTCTGGAATAACAGACTTCATTTCTTTTATTAAACTTAAAATTTCTTCTCTATCTACAACTACTTTATGTGAAAATGCCTTTGCAGGAGCCTCCTCCACAATCATCTCAAGTTGTCTTAGTAAATCAATCAGTTCCATTTCAACCATTTTTATCTCCCCTTACTCTTGTTTTTTAATGCTATTAAAACTTGTTTTGGCACTAAATTTTTAACATCTGCATCAAATGCAAGCACTTCTTTTATTAATGAAGAACTTATAAATGAGTACTTTGTATTTGTAGGTAAAAATATTGTCTCTATATCTGGATTTAACT
The DNA here is from genome assembly GCF_039062665.1 of Clostridium sp. 2218st1_F5_2218SCRN_220325. Lineage (NCBI taxonomy): Bacteria > Bacillati > Bacillota > Clostridia > Eubacteriales > Clostridiaceae > Clostridium > Clostridium sp. 2218st1_F5_2218SCRN_220325. The sequence goes on from NZ_JBCLNH010000008.1 coordinate 60,238, forward strand.
CTCTATTCATATGTGCCATTTGAAGCTCATAGTTTACATCTGCTTCGCTTCTAACGCCTCTAACTAGTGTACCTATATCATTTGCATGACAATAATCTACTAATAGCCCATCAAAGCTAACTATTTTAATGTTGTCTAGGTGAGATGTACAAGATTTAATTAACTCCACTCTTTCGTCAAAATTAAAAAGCCCCTTTTTATTTGGGTTGTGAAGTACGCCTATTTGTAACTCATCAAAGATTTTTGAGGCCCTGCATATTATATCTAAGTGTCCATTAGTTATAGGGTCAAAACTACCCGCAAACATAGCTTTTGTAAACTTTTTATTCATTACGCTTCCTCCATCTTATAAAATGTTAGTGTTGTATTTCCATATTTTTTTTCTCTACTTTTATATAGTCTTCCAACATTTTCTGGGAAGCTATCTTTTGTATCATGCTCTACAACGATTATGCCATCTTCTTCAAGTAAATTATTTTCATCTACTGATGATAATGCATCTATAAACATATTTTTATAGTAAGGTGGATCCATAAATATTATTGTAAATTTTTCACCTTGTCTGCCTAAAGATGTAACAGCACTTTTAAAATCTATATTTAAAGTAGTACTTTCATTTTCAACTCTGGCCTTTTTAATATTAGATTTAACTATAGCCATACTTTCCTTGCTTTTATCTACAAAAACACATTTATGTGCTCCTCTTGATAAACATTCTATACCTAAAGAACCTGTTCCAGCAAATAAATCCAAAACATTATTGTCCATAACATAAGGATTTATTATATTAAATAATGATTCTTTTACTCTATCTGTTGTCGGTCTAACATCTTCATTTTTAGGAGTATTTAATTTTAATCCTCTTGCTTTTCCTGATATAACTCTCAAATTTTATTCTCCCTTCAATAAATATATTCTAACATAAAATCTCTTAGTTTAATGAGATTTCTTTGTTAATATTACTAAATTTTTCAATCATTTCTTTTTTTAACAAAATATGTTCTTTTTTATTTAAATTTTTATCTTCTCTAAAAATATTTTTTGATTCTTCTTGTGCCAATTTTAAAACTTTTATATGCTTAAAAATATTGGCTACTTTTAATTCTGGAATACCATGTTGTCTAGTTCCAAAGAACTCACCTGGACCTCTAATTTCTAGATCTTTTTCAGAAATTCTAAATCCATCGTTAGTCTCTTCCATAATCTCCATACGTTCCTTACATACATTCGTCTTTGAGGAATATATTAATATACAATGAGATTTATGTGAACCTCTACCGACCCTACCTCTAAGCTGGTGAAGTTGTGCAAGTCCAAATCTTTCTGCATTTTCGATAATCATCAAAGTTGCATTTGGAACATTTACTCCAACTTCTATTACAGTTGTAGATACTAATATTTGAATTTTATTATTTTTAAAGTCATTCATTATTTTGTCTTTTAAACTAGGCTTCATTTTTCCATGTAAAACTTCTACATTTAAATCAGAAAAATACTTTTCTTTTAATTCATCTCTTAAATCTTCTGCAGCTTTTGCTTCTATAGCTTCACTTTCTTCTACTAATGGACAGACTACATAAACTTGTCTTCCTTTTGTTATTTCGTCTCTTATAAAGTTAGTGTAGATAAAGTCTCTTTTTTTAGATTCAAAAGCTCTTGTGTCTATTGGTTGTCTTCCTGGTGGAAGCTCATCTATTATAGATATATCTAAATCACCATAAAGTATAAGTGCTAATGTTCTAGGTATTGGTGTGGCTGTCATAACTAAAATATCTGGATTGCTACCTTTTGAAGATAGTTTTGCTCTCTGTCTTACTCCAAATCTATGTTGTTCATCTGTCACAACTATACCTAAGTTATTAAACTCTACATTATCTTCTATAAGTGCATGAGTTCCTATTAAGATATCTACTTCGTGGTTTTTTATTCTTTCTAGTACTTTTTCTTTTTGTTTTTTAGTTAAACTTCCAACTAATAAGTCTACTTTTATGTCAAAAGGTGATAGCGTCTCATTTAAAGATATATAATGTTGTCTAGCTAATATCTCTGTAGGAGCCATTAAAGCGCCTTGATATCCATTTAAAACAGATAACGCAAGTACTAATACTGCTACTATAGTTTTCCCGCTCCCAACATCTCCTTGTACCAATCTATTCATAACATTATCACTAGTCATATCTTCTATAACCTCAGAAAGAGCTCTGTTTTGTGCATTTGTTAAATTAAATGGAAGTGATTTGATTATATCATTTAATTTTTCTTTTTTTTCAAACTTTATACCTTCTGAGTCATCTATTCCACTTTTAAAGTAAAAAAGACCTATCTGTAAAATTAAAAATTCTTCAAAAATCATTCTATATAGTGCAATTTTTAAAGATTGTTTATCTTGTGGCATATGAAGATTTTTCACAGCAAAATCTATGCTACATAATTTATATTTATTAATTATCTCTTGTGGTAAATATTCTTGTATAATTACCTTTTCATTTGTATAGATACTTTTTATAGTACTTATTATATCTTTACTTGTAACTCCATAAGTAAGCGGATAAACAGGTATTAATTTGCATGTAGATGTAGGTGCATTTGTAAAATGTTCTATCTGTGGAGAATTCATTTCTAAAAATCCACCTTCTTTTTTTACTTTTCCATAAGCAATTACACTGTCTCCTTTTTTAAATACTTTTGTCAAGTATTCTTGGTTGAAAAATACAAGAGATAAAAATCTACTCTCATCTCTAATTATAAATTTTGTTACTTTAATTTTATTTCTAGCTTCATGAGTTTTAATATCGCTAATTATTCCTTTTGTACATGCTTTTTCATCATGTTCTAACTGATATATCTTTTTTACATTACTTCTATCTTCATAAGCCCTAGGAAAATAATATAATAAATCTTTTATTGTAAATATATTTAATTTATTTAATTTTGCAGCTTTCTTAGGCCCTATGCCTTTTACAAATTGAATATCTTTATTTAATATATTCATTATCATCACCTAAAAAAATCCTCTATTTTATAGAGGATAAATTTTAATATATTTAAACCTTTAAAAAGGGCTGTCCTCAATAAAAATTGAAACAGCCCCCATTATTTACATAATTTTATTTCTTTATTCAACAGATACTAAATAATAATAAATTGGTTGGCCTCCATAGTATAGTTCTATGTCGATATCTTCAAATTTTTCTTCTAGAGATTCTCTTAAAGCCTCTGCTTGTTCTTCTTTAATATCTTCGCCATAGAATAAAGTTATTATAGCACTATCTTCATCTACTAAACTTTCTATAAGGTTTGTAGTTATTTCATCTATATTATCACCTGCTGATAATAACTTACCTTCACCTAAACCTATAATATTACCTTCTTTTACCTCAACATCGTTTATTACAGTGTTTCTAACAGCATAAGTAACTTGCCCACTCTTAACTGTAGATAAAGCTTCTACCATGTTAGCTTCATTTTCTTCTATAGTTAAATCAGCATCAAAGTTAACTAATGCAGCAAATGCTTGAGATACGTTTTTTGTAGGTATTACTATTATATTTTTATCACTTAAATCTTTAGCTTGATTTGCAGCCATAATTATATTGCTGTTATTTGGTAATATAATTATATTGTGTGCATTCATTTTTTCTATTGCATTCATAAAGTCTTCAGTACTTGGGTTCATAGTTTGACCACCTTCTATTATGTGATCAACACCAAAATCTTTAAATATTTTAGCTAAACCTTGCCCCATTGAAGTTGCTATAAATCCAAATTCTTTTGGTTCTTCTGATACAGCAGCTTGTTCTGAAACTTCTTTGTCTTCTTGTGCATCTTTTATTACTTTGTTTTCATGTTGTAATTTCATGTTTTCTATTTTTATAGTTAATAATTGACCATAAGCTAAAGCTTCTTGAAGAACCGTACCAGGAGTATTAGTATGAACGTGAACTTTTATTATTCCGTCATCACCAACAACTACTAAGCTGTCTCCATATTTAATCATTATATCACGCATTTTTAAGTCAGATATTTTGTCAGTTTCAAGTATAAACTCTGTACAGTATTGGAATTTTATATCTTCAGTAGATAGTCTATTTTCAACTTGTACTGAAGTAGTTTCTGTTGTTTGTATCTCTTGACTTTCTACAAATTGACCTTCTAATGATTTTAACATACCTTCGTATACTAAAACTAACCCTTTACCACCAGAGTCAACAACACCAGCTTCTTTTAAAGCATGTAATAATTCTGGAGTTCTGTCTAATGAGTTGTTAGCTTCTTTTACTAGAAGTTTCATAAATTCAATTACGTCTTCTTCTAATGCTGCAGCTTTTAAAGCATAGTCTGAACTTTCTCTTACTACTGTTAAGATAGTTCCTTCAACTGGTTTTATTACAGCCTTATAAGCCGTATCAGAACCATTTTTTAATGCTTCAGCTATATCCATGCTATTAAGTGTTTCTTTACCTTCTATTGATTTAGCTATACCTCTTATTATTTGAGATAATATAACTCCTGAGTTTCCTCTAGCACCCATTAAAGAACCTTTAGAAAGAGCCTTTCCAAGTTGTCCTATGTCATCTTGTTCTACTTTGTTTAATTCTTTTATTGCACAAGATATAGTTAGAGACATATTTGTTCCTGTATCTCCATCTGGAACTGGGAACACATTTAATTTATCTACTAAGTCTTTATGATTTTTAAGGTTATTTGCACCAGAAACAAACATATCCCTTACTTGTTTTCCGTCTATATTTTGAATCATTTCTTTCCTCCTAAATTACTTTACTCGAATACCTTGAACGTTAACGTCTATTTTGCTGACTTTTATACCTGTATCATTTTCAACAGAATATTTAACTCTTTCAATTATGTTATTTGCAACAGTCGCTATATTGATTCCATATTGCATTATAACTGATAACTCTATTTCTATAGTATTGTCTTCTAACTCTACTACTTTTACACCTTTTGCTATATTGCCTTCTTTTAGTAATTCAACTATACCTTTTATTTTTTGTGAAAAACCTACTAAACCATAGCTTTCCATAGCTGCTCTATATACTACTTGAGCTATAACTTGTTTATCTATTTCTATACATCCATATTTATTGTTTAATTTTGCACTCATGGTTTTTAACCCCCTTAAATTTTATTTTATTAATTTTATTTTGTACAAAAACTATGTAAAGTTTACATATTCTTAACTTTTTAAATCTAAAATTTATCACAAAATATTTTTAAATAATTAATTATTAGTATATAATACTATAAAATCTCAATAAATTAAAGATTTAATAATAAAATCTTATGTCAAGATTTATATAGATTTGGTACTTTAAGTATTTAATTTAAGTAAAAGTTTTACACTTATTATTAAAATATATTTATATTAATTAAATATTAATTTATAAAATAATAAGTTTTAATAAACATTTAATAAATATAAATATAACTAAATTTTCTATTTAAGTATTACTTATAATAATTATAGTCAATTTAGTATTTTTTTATAACACTTAAAAATCTTTCATTATTTATCATATTTTGACAATATACAAAATTTTACATAATGGGTATTTGATTGCTATTTACAGTTTTTAAAATGAATTTTAAAAAAATAATTTATTATTTTCTATTTTAATATTTACATTATGGCGATTTATATATATAATTTTATATGATAATGATAAATTCTTCAATACGAAATAAATCATTATCATAATTTGTCTTGCAAAATATTAATGTTTGTGTTAATATAAATATGTTTCAGTCTTAAAAAAGATTATTAATTAAGGAGGTGTGCTAAGATGGCAAAAGTATGTTGCGTATGTGGTAAAGGTAAAGTTTCAGGAAACCAAGTATCACACTCAAACAAACATAATAAAAGAACTTGGTCTGCTAACTTAAGAAACGTTAGAGTTGTAGAAGAAGGAACTCCAAAAAGAGTTAAAGTTTGTACAAGATGTTTACGTTCAGGAAAAGTTGAGAGAGCTTAATAATTTTATTATTATTAATTAAGAGACTATCGCAAAATATTTATTATTTTGTGACAGTCTCTTTTTTATTTTACTTAGATGTTAATATATTTTAATGAACTGTATTTTAAATATTATAAAATAATATAAAAAATATTTATCCTAAAAATTTTAAAATATATTTTTTGAAATAAATATACGGAAATTATACTTATCTACAATTTATAAATAAATATAATTTCCTTAGAATAAAAAAAAGATACCGCAAATCATACGGTATCTTTTTTATTACTTCTATATATAGCTATTATATTATAGCTTCTGATTGATCTATTTCAACTGCCTCTTTTTCTTCATTAAACACTTCTATGTCTACATCTTTATTTTGATATGCAACTATAGTTGTACAAATTGCATCCCCTGTTATATTAACTGCAGTTCTTGTCATATCTAATATACGATCTATACCCATTATTAAAGCTATACCTTCTACTGGTAATCCAACTGATGTAAATACCATTGATAAAGTTATAAGTCCAACACTTGGAACTCCTGCTGTACCTATTGATGCAAGCGTAGCAGTAGCTATAACTGTTAAGTAATCCATTGGAGTTAATGTTATGCCAAATGCTTGTGCAACAAATACTACGGCAACACCTTGCATTATAGAAGTACCATCCATATTTATAGTAGCTCCTAGAGGTATTGTAAATGATGATATTTTTTTAGAAACACCCATTTTTTTATGTAATGTATCTATTGACATAGGTATTGTAGCATTTGATGTCGCTGTTGAAAATGCAAATCCCATAACTGGAGCAAATTTTTTGATAAATTTAACTGGATTTAATCCAGTAGTTACTTTTAGGAATAACATATAAACTACAAAACATTGTACCCCTAATGCTATAAATACACTAAGCATATATTTTAACATTGGTAAAAACGCATCAAATCCTATATTAGCAAAATTTTTAGCTATTAAGCAAAATACACCAAATGGAGCGACATTCATTATAAGCGAAGTCATTTCCATCATTAAATCATTAAATTGAGTAAATCCTTTTAATAATAAACCTGCTCTTTCTCCCATTTTTGCTATTAATATACCTACTATTAATGCAAATAATATTATTTGAAGCATATTTCCTTCTGCTAATCCTTGAATTGGATTTTTAGGAATTATATTTAAAAGCGTATCAGCTATACTAGTTGCTTCTGCAACTTGAGTCTCCGCTTGCTGAACTGAACTTATATCTAATCCTATACCAGGATTTATAATTTTACCAACTGATAAAGCTACTGTTATAGCTAATGCTGTTGTAAGCATATAAAAAGTTACTGTTTTCATCCCAACTTTTCCTAAAGTCTTAGTATCACCTATAGCTGCACTACCACATACTAATGAACAAAATACTAAAGGAACAACTAGCATCTGCATTAATCTTAAAAAACCGTCACCTACTACATAAAATACACCATTAATTAATATATCATCCCTAAAAGTTCCATTAGGAACATAATAGTATAATATCACCCCACATATTGCCCCTAATATAAGACCAATAAAAATTTTTGTTGTCAATCCAAGTTTTTTATTACTTCTCTCCATTTTTCAACCTCTCCTTTAGTTTATTAATATTGTTATCTATTGTAAAATCTTTGTTTAAATATATAATTTGAATTCTTATTTTAAATAGTAAAAAAATATTGTTTACTTTATATGAACTAAGATTAAATCATATATTATTTTTTCAATTTCCAACTCTAATATATTACATATTATAGCACAAAATGAAAAAAAATAAATAAAAATATCAAAAAACATAATTTTCTGTAAATTAAACTATACTTAATTACTAGAAAAATAACTTTTAAAAAAATTTTTTTTCATTTCATCGTTGATATAACTAGATAAAATTATAGTTTTTCAATATATAGCTTTATTTCATAATTATTCCAAATGCAATTATTTTTTTACAACCTTCTTTTTACACTAAAAACAAATTAATAAAAATTTGCATAAAAAATAACTTTTGCGAAAAATTTCATCTTCATTGCAAAAGTTATTATTTTCTTCTTATGAGAGTCTAATTTATTTAAATTCTTATTTACTTTTTTTCATAAATTTTAATATTATGTTAGATATCCATTTTGGCATTTTTATAGTTATCATCTTCATACTAATCACTCCTCGCATAGTAAATATTATTCACTTCTTATAAGATATATGATTTCTATTTTTTGTTTTATTTTATATAAATTCTATGCTACACTTTTATATATATAGAAATCTTTTCATAAACTTTAATTCATACATTTCATTTCTAATGTTTTTAATTAAGGGGGTTTTTCCTATGATAAATTCTAATTTTGTAAGTACTGGTATTGATGATTTTGATAAATCTATAAATATGCTAAGACTTGGAGATAGCATTGTATGTCAAGTAGGTACAATTAACGATTATAAAAAATTTATAACTCCATTTATAAATCGAGCTAGAGCTAACAATAAAATTATCGTATATTTCAAATTTGCAGACAAAAAACCCGTATTTGACAATCCACTCGATAACACTAAAGATAGTATCAACAACGAACCTATAAGTGATGATTTAACTAATATAAAAATATTTGATTTAGATCCAAATATAGGCTTTAACTACTTTACTTTAAAAGTTCATGAAATTATAAAATCTCAAGGCGAAAATTGCTATTATGTATTCGATAACCTGACATCTCTACAGAGAATGTGGCACTCTGACTCTATGATATTAAACTTTTTTTCTGTAATATGCTCTTATCTTCATAAACTAAATACTGTATCGTGTTTTGCAATTATGAGAAAAGCTCATTCATATGTTTTACCTTCTAAGGTAAGACATATTGCAAAAGTTATATTTGATATATATACAATAAAGGACAAATTTTATATACATCCACTTAAAGTATCCGACCGTTTTTCTCCAACTATGTTTTTACCTCTTCAAATAAATGGTAACCAAGCTGTTCAGATAACTTCAAGCGATGATACAGTAAAATTATTTTCAAATATAAATTGGAGAAGTAGCAAAAAAATGGGATATTGGAGACGAACTCTTGACGCAGCTAGAAAAGCATTAAAGGACAATAAAGAAAACCAAGATGATATGAAAAAACTATTAATATCTTGTTTAATTGGAAACGATTCAAAAATTTTCAACATGGTTATGAAATACTTTTCTCTCAGCGATATATTAAAAATAACTTCTAGATTAATCGGGACTGGAAATATCGGCGGAAAAAGCATCGGTATGTTGCTTGCAACTCAGATTTTAACTTCTTTAGATGATACAAAAGACTACTTCAAACCTATACTCGAAAAACACGATTCATTTTTTATCGGCACTGATATTTATTATTCTTATATAGTTGAAAATAATTTATGGGATTTAAGAAGTAAACAAAAAACTGATGAAGGATATTTTAAATACGCTCCTATTTTAAAAAAAGAAATTGAAAATGGAGATTTTTCAGAAGATATAAAAGACCAATTTATGCAGATGTTAGAGTACTTCGGCCAATCTCCTATAATAGTAAGATCCAGCTCTTTACTAGAAGATAACTTTGGAAATGCATTTGCCGGCAAATACGAAAGTGTATTTTGTGTAAATCAAGGTACTCCAAAGCAAAGACTAAATGAATTTATAAATGCAATAAAAATTGTATATGCAAGTACTATGAGTGATGATGCAATAAATTATAGAAAAACTAGGGGCTTAGATAAAAAAGATGAACAAATGGCAATTTTAGTCCAAAGGGTTTCTGGTGATTATCACGGCGAGTACTACTTCCCTCACTTAGCAGGAGTAGGAAATTCTTCTAATTTATATGTATATGATGAAAATGTAAATATGGATGATGGTATGATAAGGTTAGTTTTCGGATTGGGGACAAGAGCTGTAGACCGTATAATCGGTGATTATGTAAGAATAGTTACTTTAGATGACCCTATGCGACTTCCTATTATGAATTCTAATGATGAACAAAAATACTCTCAGCATACCGTAGATGTATTGAGTCTAAGTACAAACAAACACATCCATGTAAATTTAGATGTTGTAATAAATGAAGATTTAAAAACAGATATAAATTTATTTGGCTCTAAAGATTATAATACTCAGATAAGACTAAAAGAACTAGGATTAAATCCTAATAGTGCGCCTTATATACTTAATTTTAAGAAATTATTAAAATATTCATCTTTTCCAGAGGCAATGAAAAAAGCATTACATATAATTTCAAAAGAATATGACTATCCTGTAGATATAGAGTTTACAGCTAACTTTAAAAAAGATGGTAGCTTCAAAATCAATATTGTTCAATGTAGACCGCTTCAAACTAGAGGTCTAGGTAAATCTATCGAAATTCCTAAATTATTAAATAAAAAAGACTGTCTATTTTCTTCTAAAGGCAATTTTATGGGCGGAAATATCCGTCTTCCAATAGATTATATTGTATATGTATCAGTAGATGAATACCTTAGCCTAAGTGAAGTTGATAAATATAAAATAGCTCGTCAAATAGGAATTTTAAATACTTCACTAAAAGATAAAAATACTATGCTAATGGGTCCAGGGCGTTGGGGAACATCTACTCCGTCACTTGGAGTACCTGTCCATTTTACAGAACTCAACAATATGTCTGTTATGTGCGAAATTGCATATAGTGATAAAGACGTGGTTCCTGAATTATCTTATGGAAGTCATTTCTTCCAAGACTTAGTTGAAACAGGTATATTCTATGTAGCTTTATTCGACAATAAAGATAATGTTGTATTTAATGAAGACTCACTTAAAAAACTCAAAAATATAGCTTCTGAATTTTCTAATTCAATAAATATAGATGTAGTCAAGGTCTACTCTACAAAAGGACTTGAAATCTATTCTGATATAAAAGAACAAATTGTAATATGTAAATAAATTTTAGTTATATATTAATTTTATAATTTATATAAAGAAGTTGTAGCATAAATATGCTACAACTTCTTTATATATTTAAATATTTTATTAATTCTTCATAACAATCTTTTGCATCATTATATCCTTCATTATAAAGAGCTTCTAATTTTTCTTTATTTTTCTCTGTTCTGCCTATCTTTACTGGATTTTTAGGTCTTATTACAAATACATCTTGGGATTTTTCTAATTCTTCAATAAAATCTAAAGTCTGATTATATACTATATATCTATTTGCCATACTATTTATTAAATTAGGATATTTTTTATATTTAATCTTCATAAATGGTATCAATGATGTTTTTGATTTTCTATATGTTTTGTCTCTAGTTAATATTACTACGTTCTTTTTATTTCCATCATCTATTGATTTTTTGATTGGAATAGAATCTGATATACCTCCATCTAGGTAATACTCATCTTTAATTTTTACATTTTGAGCTAAAAAAGGAAGTGAACTTGAAGCTCTAATATAGATAATATCATTTTTTAAGTCGTTTATTTTTATATATTCAGGTTTACCTGTATTTATATTTGTGATTACACTATAAAAATTAGCATTATTGTTTTTAAATGCGTCATAATCAAATAAATCCAATTGATTCGGTATTATATCATAAAGCATCTCTGCCCCAAATAAATCGCCAGTTTTTATTAAACTTCTAACACTACAGTATCTTTTATCTTGTAAATAATCGACATTTACACGAAAGGCCCTTTTATTTTGTTTTGATAAATAACTACAAAGATGGCATGCTCCTGCAGAAACGCCATAATTATTTGTAAAATATAAGTCTTTTTCCATAAAAAAATCAAGTACTCCAGCAGCATAAACACCTCTCATACCGCCTCCTTCCACCACAAGACCTGCTTTAATCACTTCTACCCCTTCTTTCTAATTTATGTATATTTATATATTATAACAAAGATTTTGTATATTACTACCATAGAAGTTTTATTTATTATATGTTATCTTATTTATGGAGGTGGATTATGGATAAAAAATTAGTAGAAGTCGTAGCAGCAGTTATTGAAAATGAAAACAATGAAATATTATGTGCCCTTAGATCCCCTATAATGGTTCTTCCTAATATGTGGGAGTTTCCTGGAGGTAAGATTGAAAAAGGTGAAAGTGAGCATGAGGCTATCGAGCGCGAAATAAAAGAAGAATTAAAATGCTCAGTTAAAGCTACTGAAATCATCGGTAAAAATATACATGAATATGAAAATATCATAGTTAGTTTAACTGCACTAAAATGTATTTTAGTAGAAGGAGAACCTATAGCAGATGAACATTCTAAGTTGATTTATCTAAAAAAAGAAAATTTAAAATCACTTGTTTGGGCCCCTGCAGATATACCACTAGTAGATAAAGTTATAAATTCAAATAAATAAAGGTCAGTTTATTTTAAACTGACCTTTATTTTATCTCTATACATTTAAATTTCTTATAACTAATAAATATCCATCTTCTACTGTTATATTACATTCATCTTCTAACATAACATTTGAAATCCCTAGTGGTGATAAATATGAAACCCTAGCTTTGTTTAGAGGATATTCTAATTTTTCTAAAGTTACATTAATAGCATCTTGCTTAAGCGCTAATATAGAAAGTGTATCCCCTTTTTTTCCTTTTATGACTTTTGTATTATTGTGTATAATAAACATCTCTTCTTCACTAGTCAATATTTTAGGTTCAATATCCATTTCTAATACATAATACATAAGCCCTATATTAGATAATGCATGGTCTATACGACCGCCTAAAGCTCCAATAAAATGTATTTCTGTAGCATTTAATGTTTTTGCTAAATATATGCATATTTCTGCGTCTGTTTCATCTTTATGAGTTGGAAACTTTTTAAATATTATATTTTTATCTTCATAATATTTTATTAATTTATCATTAATAGAATCCAAATCACCTATAACATAATTCGGTAGTATATCCATTTTGTATAAGTGATTACATCCACCATCTGCACCTATAATATAATCGTAGTTTTGATTTTTAATTATATTTTTTGTTTTATTGTAGTCGTTGATACTTCCATTTAATACTATACAAACTTTCACTTTTAATCACCCTACTTACTAGCATTTTCTCTAAGTGATTTAACAGCTTCGTCTATATCACCTGCATTAAATATAGCAGAACCAGCTACGATTACATTAGCACCAGCATTTACAACTTCAGATATATTTGATGGCTTAACTCCTCCATCTACTTCTATATCTATATCAAGTCCCATTTCATCAATTAATGCTCTTAATTCTTTTATCTTTTTTGTTACTACTGGTATATATGATTGTCCACCAAATCCTGGATTTACAGACATTAAAAGTACCATATCTACATCTTCTAATACGTATTTTATAGTTTCTATCGGTGTAGCAGGATTTAAAGCAACTCCCGCTTTTACTCCATGTGATTTTATATTTTGAATAGTTCTGTGAAGATGTGTACACGCTTCTTGATGAACTACTATTATATCACATCCAGCATCTGCAAATTCTTTTATATAGTTGTCTGGATTTTCTATCATAAGATGTGCATCAAATACCATGTTGACATCTTTTCTTAGCGATTTAACTATAGCCGGTCCTAAAGTTATATTTGGCACAAAATGCCCATCCATAACATCTATATGTAGATATTCACACCCTGCTTTCTCTACTTTTTTTACGTCTTCTAGTAACCTTGCAAAATCCGCTGATAAAATCGATGGTGCTAATTTAATCATATCTAATATCTCCTCTTCCCTTGTCTAATTTCATTTAATAATTGTATATAACTTTCATATCTTTCTTTTGGTATTTCTCCATTTTCGACAGCTTCTTTAACTGCACAATTTGGTTCATTCTGATGTATACATCTTGATCCAAATTTACAATCATCATAATTGTCAAATTCGATAAAATAGTCTTTTAAGTCTACATCTTCTATATCGTCAAGTGTTAAAGAACTGAACCCTGGAGTATCTGCAACCATACCACCAAACTCTAATTCAAATAATTCAGCATGTCTTGTTGTATGTTTACCTCTTTTTATCTTATCACTGACATCACCAGTTTTTAGCTTAAAGTTCTTATCTATTTCGTTTAATAAACTAGATTTTCCTACTCCTGATGGTCCTGCAAAAACAACTGTATTGTCTTTTAATTCTTCTTTTACTTTGTCGATATTTTTCTTTTCTAAATTACTAACCCCTATAACCTTATATCCACAAGGTTCATAGATATTTTTTATTTTTTCAAAAGTATTGTCATCATCTAAATCTATTTTTGTAAGTATTATTACAATTTCTAAATTTTCTCTCTCTGCAAGAACTATAAATCTATCTAATAAAGATAAATGAGGCGTTGGATTTTTAACAGCAAATACTATTAATGCCTTATCTACATTAGCAATAGGAGGTCTAACAAGTTCTGTTTCTCTCTCTGCTATTTCTTCTACTACACCTTTTTTATTTTCTTCATCTACTACACTTATTTTTACAAAATCTCCAACTAAAGGCGTTATTTTATTTTTTCTAAAAATTCCTCTAGCTCTACATTCATACAGACCATTATCTGTATCTACGTAATAAAAGCCTCCAATACCTTTTATTATCCTACCTTCTATCATTAAAGCCCTCCTAAAATTTTTAATTATTTGGTTTAAATACTCCTAAACCCAATAATCACCTTTTCTTATACTAGCATTTTGTTGAGATTCAGTATTCCCACTACTACCATTATTGTCAGTATTACCACTATCTCCTGGGTTATTTGGGTTATTATTATCTCCTGGATTATCTGTATTACTGTCATTATTATCTCCTGAGTTATCTGAATTATTGTTATCTCCTGAGTTATTTTGATTATTGTCGTCTGGTTTAGTTGTATTATCTTCTGGTTTTTTACCTTTACTTATAACTAAATCAACTGTTGTATTTTGCATTACGCCATTTGTTCCAGAGGAAGGATTTTGCCAAATTACAACTCCTTCTTCATACGAATCGCTGTATTCATAACTTCTAGAACCAACTTTTAAATTATTTGATTCTATAAGTTTTTTAGCTTTTTCATATGACATACCTACACAATTTGGTACAGTTGCAGCCTTTCCACCTAAACTTACAACTACATTTATAGTATCTCCAGTTTGTACTTTTCCCATTTGTGGACTTTGAGATATTATATATCCAGCCTTAACCTCTGTATTGTATTCTTCTGTAGTTTGTATGTTTAATCCTAATTTAGCTGCTTGCTTATTAGCATCATCAATTGATATTCCAACAAAATTAGGCACATCAAAAGATTCTACTTGACCGTTGCTACTTGTATTGTTATTAAGGAAAGCATTTATAGCTAGCTTACCTCCAAATAACGCTACTACAACAACTGCTAAAGCTATAACTCCTATTATTATTTTTTTAGTGTTGTTGCGTTTTTTCTTTTTAGCTTTCTTGCTTACATTATTTTTATTACTTTTTCTTACTGGCTTTTGCTCTTCGTAATAATCTTCTTCATCTTCGTATTCATCTGAATAGTCTTCTAAATCTTCTTCATAATAGTTTCTATTTGTGTTATATCTTTTAGATTTTGCAAGTAATTTATCTTGATCTATTTTTTGAGTCACATAATTGTCGTACTCTTTTATAAAATCTAAATCTATATTTTTTTCTATGTAATCTATATCTTCTATTACTTCTTCTGCACTTTGGTATCTATCTTCAGGAGATTTTTCAGTCATCTTGCTTATTAAAGTTCTTATGCTGTGAGGTATTTTAGTCTTTTCTTCTTGTGTAAATTCAATTTCTTCATTTATATGTTGAAGTGCAATTGAAATTGGGCTATCACCTCTAAATGGTACTCTTCCGATTAACATCTCATACAATACTATACCTAGAGAGTATAAGTCTGCATTATTAGCAACTGGCTGACCTTTTGCTTGTTCTGGTGAGAAATAATGCACAGAACCAATTATACTTCCTATATTAGTAATTGTTGAATTTGAAACAGCTTTAGCTATACCAAAGTCCGCAACTTTAACTTGTCTATCTTCATTAGAAATCAATATATTATGAGGTTTTATATCTCTATGAATTACGCCCTTTTTATGAGCAGCGCTCAGTGCTTGAGCTATTTGCTTTGTAATATCAAGAGCAGTATATTCATCTAAAACACCTTCGTTTTTTATTATTTCTTTTAGATTTTGTCCATCTACATATTCCATTACTATATAGTGAACTTTCCCCTCTTGACCTACATCATATACATTCACTATATTAGGATGTGTTATATTAGCAACGGCTTCTGCTTCTCTTTTAAATTTCGCTAAAAAGTCCTTATCATCGACAAACTCTGGCCTCAAAACTTTAACAGCTACAATTCTATTTAAAAGCTTATCTTTTGCTTGATATACAAAAGCCATTCCCCCATCGCCAATTTTCTTAATAATTTGATATCTATTACCTAAAATTGTTTGTTCCACATTATCACCGTCCTAACTTTGCTCAATTAATATAACAGATGTATTATCTTTGCCAGATACATCATTTGCAAATTCTATTAAGTTATTAGTTATTACATTTATATTATCATCACTTGTCAAAATCTCTTCTATCTTTTCATCTAAAACATATCCTGTAAGTCCATCTGTAGCCATTAAAATTTTATCATGAGGCTTTAGCTTTTTTCTAAATATATCTACTATAACCATTTCATCTGTTCCCATAGCTCTAGTTATATGGTTTCTTATTGGATGTGTCATAGCTTCTTCTTCTGATATAATATTCATCCTTACTAAATCTTCTACTACAGAGTGATCTATTGTTATTCGTTTTAGCTCTTCATCTCTCATTATATAACATCTGCTATCACCGACATTGGCTACATACATATCATCGTTATATATTACTACAGTGACAAGAGTCGTCCCCATACCATTAAATGATTCATCTTCTTTGGATTTTTCAAGTATGCTATAATTTACTTGATTGTATGCTTGTTTTATAATGTCATCAAAATAGTCTATTTTTATATTTCCTGATTGAGATAAACTTTCAGATAAAAATTCAATAATGCCATTTACAGCCATTAGACTAGCGACTTCACCTTTATTGTGACCTCCCATGCCGTCAGCCAAGGCAAATATGCCTATTTTTGTTTCATCATCTTTACATATGATTTTTGCATCTACAAAATCTTCGTTATTTTTTCTAACTTTGCCTATATCAGACGCTAAACTAAAAATCATATTGTTACCCCCTTCTCCTACTTGTGTTTTCTTCTCAATTGTCCACATGCTCCACCAATGTCAGAACCCATGGAATTTCTTACAGTAGTTGGTATATTATTTTTTTCTAAGGCATCTCTAAATTTATAAATATAAGTTTTATCTGGTCTTTCGAAATCTCTTTCCTCAACTTTATTTATAGGAATTAAATTTACATGACATAACATACCTTTTAATAGTTTACTTATTTCATCAGATTCTGCCTTTGAATCATTTACTCCTTTTATTAAAGAGTATTCAAATGTTACTCTTCTATTAGTTTTATCAATGTAGTTTTGGCACGCTTTTATTAAGTCTTTTACTTTATAAGCTTTAGCCACTGGCATTATTTCTGCTCTTTTATCGTCAAAAGGTGAATGCAGAGATAATGCTAAATTAATAGGTATATTTAAATCCGCCAATTCATACATTTTTGGTATTACTCCACAAGTAGACAGTGTTATATGTCTATATCCTATGTTAAGACCATTTTTATCATTTACAACTTTTAAAAATTGCTTAGTATTTTCAAAGTTATCAAGCGGTTCTCCACTTCCCATAAGGACTAAGTTTGATACTCTTTTTCCTGTATCTTCTTGGATTTTTATTATTTGATCTAAAATCTCCCATGGTTCTAAATTCCTAATAAGTCCATCCATTGTAGATGCACAGAATCTACATCCCATTCTACATCCTACTTGGTTTGATATACATGCTGTAACTCTATCTTCATATTCCATCATTACTGACTCGATTATGTTTCCATCGTTTAGTAGAAATAAGTATTTTTTTGTCTTATCTACTTTAGATTTTAACACTAATTCAATATCTAAGTTACCTATATAAGAAACTTTTTCTAACTTCTCTCTAAGAGATTTAGGAATATTTTTCATATCATCAAAAGTTTTTGCACCTTTGTATATCCATGAATAAATTTGAGTCCCTCTAAATGGTTTTTCTCCAATTTCTTTCATAAATTCTTTTAATTCTTCTTCAGTAAAGTTTTTTAGAGCTATTTTTTTATTTTCCATGATGCTACCTACCTTACTCTTTTTAATTTAGCTATAAAGAATCCATCCATACCGTGTATGTTTGGATAAATTTTTAGATATCCTTTATCTTCATTTTCTAGATCTATATTTATATTTTCAATCTTTTCAAATTGGAATCTCTTGTTGCTTTGTAAGAAATTCTCAACTACTTCTATATTTTCATCATCTTGTACTGTACAAGTACTATAAATTAAAGTTCCGCCTACTTTTACATACTTAGCTGCATTTTGAAGTATTTGTTTTTGAAGTTTAGGAAGATCTTTTATTTCTTCTTTTTCTTTATATTTTATTTCTGGTTTACGTCTTATTATTCCAAGACCTGAACAAGGAACATCTGCAAGAACATAGTCAAATTTATCGATGCTTTCTTTATCTAAGCTAAGAGCATCAAATAATTCTACATCTACGTTTTTAAGTCCTAAACGATTTACAGAGTTTTGTATTAGTTTTATTTTGTGCTCAAATATATCTCTTGATACTACTTGTCCGCTATTTTCCATAAGAGTCGCTATGTGAGTAGTTTTTCCGCCTGGAGCACTACATACATCTAAAACTTTAGCGTCTTTTTGTGGATTTAATATTTTACCGACTAACATAGAGCTTATATCTTGTACTGTAAATAATCCTTTTTTGTATAGTTCGTTGTTTTCTATATTTTTAAGGTTGTTTACTTTTATAGCTTCTTGTATAAAAGGAACTTTTTCACATTGTACATCTTGTTTTTCTAATAATGATATTAATTCATCTCTATTTGTTTTTAAAGTGTTTACTCTTAAGTATAGACTTGGTCTTTCTGCATTTGCTTCTAATAAGTCTTCTGTAAACTCTCTACCAAATTTGCTTATCCAGTTTCTAACTATCCATTTGTTATATGAATATTTAGTAGATAAATTATCTACAGTATCTTTTATTTTAACTTCGCCTATATCTTCTTTTTGTCTTATAACGTTTCTTAAAACTGCATTTACAAATCCAGCAGACCTATTGTCTAGTTTTTTTGTTAAATTTACAGTTTCGTTGACTGCAGCATAATCAGAAACACTGTCTAAGAATAGTATTTGATATATCCCCATTCTAAGAAGTATTTTTACTTTTAGATTTAATTTATTGCTTTTTATTTTTGATAACTTGTCTATTATGTAATCTAGATATATTTTATTTTCAACAACACCATATATAATTTCTGTCGCAAAACCTCTATCTCTGCTATCTAAATCACAATCTTTAAAGTACTTATTTATAGCCATATTTGAGTAATTTTCATTTTTTTCGATGTCAAATAAAACCTTATAAGCTAAATTCCTTGATTTCATAAAAATTTTCTCCTTAATTAAATTAAGGGCTTGTTACATAGCAAATTTATATTTAAATTCCACTTAGTAACATTCCCTTATTATATTACCATATATTAATGCTAATCATCTCTTTGATTCGCAATTGTAATTAATCGTAATAATTGAAGTAATGCAGTAGCTGCCGCTGCCACATAAGTTAATGCAGCTGCATCAAGCACTCTTTTACTTTCTCTTCTTTCATCACGGCTAACTATACCTAAATTTTCTATTTGAATTAATGCTCTGTGAGATGCATTAAATTCAACTGGTAAAGTTATTAATTGGAATACTACTGTGGCTGAAAATAAAAGTATTCCTATTTTTAAAAGAGATGTAGAAGAAGTCATAAATAACCCCAACATTATTAAAATCCAAGATGCACTTGAAGCAAAATTCACAACAGGAACTATAGCCCCTCTTATAGTAAGTGGTGCATAACCTCTCGCATGTTGAATTGCATGACCACATTCATGAGCTGCTACAGCTACAGAAGTTATAGATGTTCCTCTATATACATCCTGTGATAGTCTTAAGACTTTATTTCTAGGGTCATAGTGGTCACTTAAAGTACCTCTTGTCATTTCAATTCTTACATCGTATATTCCATTTGCATTTAAAATTTCTCTTGCTGTTTGTTCTCCAGTATATCCCCTTTGTGTTCTAACCCTAAAATACTTATTTGTAGTTGAACTCACTTTAAATTGAGCGTACATCGTAAGTATTATAGCGGGAATTAGTATTAGGTATGTTGGATCATAATAATATGGATAGTACATAATTAAACACTCCTTGCTTTATTGAAGTACGCTTCCTACTTCTAAAGTATTTCCTTTTATAAACTCTTTTACTTCCATTCTTTTTTTGTTTGGCATTTGTATTTCACTTATTAAGATAACATTATCTTTAGTAGCTACTTTTATACCATCTTGGTCAACTTTTAATATAGTACCAGGCTCTTTTGAGCTCTTTTCATCTAGCACTTTAGTCTTCCAAACTTTCATTTTTTTGTCCATATAGTTAGTATATGCACTTGGCCATGGATTTACTCCCCTTACTAAATTGTGTACTTCTTTAGCAGATTTTGAGAAGTCAACGTGACCTAAATTTTTATCCATTATTGGAGCATAAGAAAACTCATCGTGATTTTGTGGTGTTCTCGGTGCTTTTCCTTCTTTTATTAAGTCTAAAGTTTCGCAAAGCACTTTTGCACCTTCTACTGTCATTTTATCGTGAAGTTCACCAGCTGTAATTTCATCATCTAAAGCAAATTCACTTTGTAAAATTACATCTCCTGTATCAAGCCCTTCATCCATAAACATAGTTGAAACACCTGTTTTTTCTTCTCCATTTATTATTACCCAGTTAATAGGAGCTGCTCCTCTATATTTTGGTAATAATGATACATGCACGTTTATACATCCATGTTTAGGTATTTCTAAAAATTCTTTAGATAGTATTTGACCATATGCTACTACAACTATAACATCTGGATTTAAGTCTTTTATTTCTTTTATAAAAGATTCTTCTTTTGCTTTTACCGGTTGATATACTGGTAAATTATTTTCTATTGCAACTTGTTTAACAGGTGAGAATACTATTTTTTTACCTCTACCAACCTGTTTGTCTGGTTGTGTAACTACACCTATTATATCGTATTTTTTATCTATAAGTTCTTGTAAACACCCACTAGCTATATCAGGTGTTCCCATAAATAATATTTTCAAATAAATCAACTCCTATTTTACTACTTTGTCTACATATAATATTCCGTCTAAGTGATCTATTTCGTGACAGAAAGCTCTTGCTAATAATTCTTCCCCTTCAATTTCTATAGTTTCACCAAATCTATTTAAAGCTCTAACTTTTACTCTGTATGGTCTTAATACATCTCCACTTTCTCCAGGAACACTTAAGCAACCTTCATTGTCTAGGTATTCACCTTCTGCTTCTATTATCTCTGGATTTATAAGTTCTATAAGTCCATCTCCTATATCTACTACAACTACTCTTTTTAGTATACCTACTTGTGGTGCCGCAAGACCTACACCATCAGCTTCATACATTGTATCAGCCATATCATCTAATAAGTCTATAAGTCTATCATTTATCTCTTTAACTACTTTAGATTTTTTTCTTAAAACAGGTTCCCCTATTTTCACTATTTGTCTTAATGCCATTTTTCTTCCTCCTACATTTTCCATTAAATTTTATAAATTATAAAATACTATTTGGATTAATATCTATTGATATGTTAACCTCTTTGTCGAATACAACATCTCTTTTAGTTATACATATATATTTTATTATACCCTTTAATAAATTAATTTCAATATTATCATCTTTAAATAATATTTGCCATCTATAATTTGAATTTATTTTTGATATTGAACATGGATTTGGACCTAAAATAAATTCAAAATCTTGTATTCCACGCTCTTTTAGTAAATAAACTATATTGTTATAAAGAGTTGTTATATTTTTCTTTACCATAAGTTCATTTTTTCCACTTATAACTACACTGAGCATATTATTAAATGGTGTATAATTAAATAGTTTTCTAATTTTTATTTCATCTTCGTAAAATCCTTCAAAGTCATAGTCGACTATTCTCTTTATAACACTGCTTTGACTGTCATAAGTTTGAAGTATTACTTTTCCTTCTTTTTCAGAACGCCCTGCCCTTCCCGAAACTTGTGTCACAAGTTGGAATGTATTTTCAAAGCTCTTAAAATCAGGGAAATTTAACATCATGTCTGCCGATAATATTCCTACTAATGTTACATGATTAAAGTCAAGACCCTTACTTATCATCTGCGTCCCTATAAGTATATCAGCTTCTCTATTTTGGAATTTATTTAATATATTTTCAAGTTCGTGTTTTTGTGAAGTAGTATCTTTATCAAGTCTTAAAACTCTTACACCTTCAAATATTTGTTTTATCTCTTCTTCGATTTTTTCTGTACCTAGTCCAAATGCCTTTACGTATTTGCTTTCGCACTCTGGACATTTTTGTGGTATAACTTCTTCATACCCGCAATAATGGCATTTACCTATATTTTGTTTTTTGTGGTAGGTAAGTGAGATATCACAGTGTTTACATTTAAAGACATATCCACATTCTCTACATGAAACAAAACTTGAATATCCTCTTCTATTTAAAAATAAAATAACTTGGTTGTTGTTTTTTATTTCTTCTTCAATTTGTAGTCTCAATCTATTACTTAAAAAGCTTCTATTTCCATATTTAAGTTCTTCTTTCATATCTACTACTTCAATTTTTGGAAGAGGTTTATTATTGGCTCTCTTTTTAAGCTCAATAAGCTCGTATTCGCCACTTTTCGCTCTGTAGTACTCTTCTATAGATGGTGTAGCAGAACCTAATACTAAAGTTATATCTCTTTTATTTACTAAGTATCTTCCTACTTCTAGAGTTGAGAACTTTGGATTTTTATCTGATTTATAAGAGCTCTCATGAAACTCATCTACTATAACTACACCTAAACTATTAAATGGTGCAAATATAGCAGATCTTGCTCCTATTAAAATCCTGATATTACCCTTTTTTATTTCTCTAAATACATCGTGTTTTTCACCTTCAGATAATCTACTGTGAAATACTCCTACGATATCTTTAAATCTATTTTTAAATCTAGCTATAGTCTGTGGTGTTAAAGATATTTCTGGAACTAAAACTATACTGTCAAGTCCTTGCTTTAGTGCATAATCTATAATTTCCATATAAACTTCTGTCTTTCCACTTCCTGTTACCCCATGTATCATATAAGGCTTTTTCTCTTGATTGAACATCTCTGATGTTATTTTTTCTATAGCATGATTTTGTTCTTCGTTTAAAACTACATCCTTATTTTGATAATTAAAGTTTGATTTTGATTTTCTGTAAAAATCTTCGTATTTAAATTCAACTAAGTTTTTTTCTTTTAAAGAATTTATACTAGATTTTGATGCTTTTAATAATTCAATTAAATCATTAATCTCTACATATTCGTTATTTTTTAAGAACTCTAAAATTTGTTTTTGCTTTTCGCCAAGTCTTATTTTATTTTCTTTTATATAAAACATCATATCCACATAATTCATTTTTAATGACACATAACATATTTTTATTTCATTTTTTATGCTTTTGTATTCCCATTTTAAATCTATTAGTGATTCTTCTTTCATTTTATATAAAAGACTATTTAAATTGTCAGCAACTTTTCTTTTTAAAGTCTTTTTATCTTTTATGTTGTATAATTCTTCATCTTCTGCAACTTGTGTAGAATACTCTATTTTCTTTTCAACTAATTTATCTAGTTTTATACTTCCTTTATTGTCTAAAACCTTTTGAAATACAAATTTCTTGTTATCACTTAGCTGTTCACTTAAATCGTATAATTCATATGCATCAATACCTTTAAGTGATGGGTGTAGCGTTATTAATTTATAATTATTTAGTTTATATCCTTTAGGAATTATTAAATTTATACAATCCATATATGTGCATAAGTATCTATTTTTCATCCAATGAATAAGCTCTAAATCTTCTCTTTTTAATATTGGTCTTTCGTCCAAAATATCATAGATATATTTTGTCTCTACTTTTTCATCATTGTTATGCATTATTCTGAATACATATGCTTCTATAGGTTTGTTTCCTTTTCCAAAGGGTACAAGAATTCTATGCCCCAAGCATATTTCATCTTGTAAAAATTCTGGCACTTTATACGTAAATAGGTTGTCTGTATATTGACTGTTATTTTTAACTATTACTTTTACATACATTTTATTCTCGCACTCCTTTCATTTATCTTCATTACTAAAAGAGGAAATCATATGATTTCCTCTTTATAGTCTATTAAAATTTATATAATTAATTAGTCCTTTTAAAGAGAAGACTTATTGTCTAGTAAAGTTTTAATTTTGTCTAAAATTACTGACGCAACTTCTTCCTTAGTCATCATAGGATATTCTTTCATGCTGCCGTCTTTTTCTATGATACTTACGATGTTTGTATCAGTTCCAAATCCAGCTCCACTTTCTTTTAAGTTATTTGCAACTATAAAGTCCATATTCTTTTTAGCAATCTTAGCTTTTGCATTTTCGATTATGTCGTTTGTCTCTGCTGCAAATCCTACTAATATCTTGTCATTTTTAATTTTTCCGATTTCGTAGGCAATATCCTTATTTCTATCTAGTTCTATAACTAAATCTCCATCTTTTTTCTTTATTTTATTATCGCTGTATGTTTTTGGTTTATAGTCTGCAACAGCGGCACTTTTTATAACTGCATCATTTTCATCTAAATTAGATATAACAGCTTGATACATATCTTCTGCTGATGATACACTTATAAATTTCTTTAAATTCGATGGTGGTTTAATGTCTGTTTTACCTGATACTAAAGTAACTTCAGCACCTCTAGCTGCTGCGACTTTAGCTATAGCATAACCCATTTTTCCAGTTGATCTATTTGTAAGATATCTTACAGGGTCTAAACTTTCCATAGTTGGGCCTGCAGTTATCATTATTTTTTTACCTACTAAATCTTGCTCATATTTAAGTAGATTTACTACACCTTCAACTATATCTTCTGGTGAAGCAAGTTTTCCACTTCCAATATCCCCACAAGCAAGTCTACCACTTGCTGGTTCAACAAAATTATATCCATATTCTTTTAATGTAGATATATTTCTTTGTATGATTGGATTTTCATACATATTAGTATTCATAGCTGGAGCTATAAGTACCTTTGCTTTTGTAGCAGCTACTGTAGTTGTAAGCATATCGTCACAAATTCCACATGCTATTTTCCCAATTACATTTGCAGTTGCTGGAGCAACTAAAAATAAATCAGCTCTTTTTGCAAGTGATATATGTTCTACATCCCATGTTTTTGGGTCTTGGAACATATCGCTCACTACATAATTTTGACTCATTGTTTGGAAAGTAAGGGGAGCTACAAATTCACATGCACCTTTTGTCATAATAACATGTACATTGGCATTTAATTTTTTTAATCTGCTTACTACATCACAAACTTTATATACTGCAATTCCGCCACTTACTCCTATTACAACAGTTTTTCCTTTTAGCATACTTTTCTCCTTGTTAATTCTATAGGGATTTTAAAATTTATTTGAAATTAGTCTTGTTCTAATTCTTTTTGTTGTTTTTCTTGTTCTAAATGATGTTCTAATTCTTTTTGTTCTATTTCTTCTGGAGTTAATAATCTGTAAGTTATTTTTCCTTCTGCTACTTCTTCAGTTGCTAAACAAACTGGTTTATTTTCACCTTGTTTGTTTTCTACATATAATTCAGAACCGTCTACTATTTCTCTAGCTCTCTTAGCTACAGTCCCAACTAAATAATATCTGTTACTTATTTTTTCTAATACGTCGTTTATTGATGGTTTTACCATTTTATAATTCCTCCTCAAACTTTTTAATTATTGCTTTTTCATATCTGCTAGCTTTATTTTTTTCTGCAACTATTATATCTTCTATAATTTTTGCAGATTCTGTCGTTTTATTATTTTCATTAAATATAAAGTAGTTATAATCTTTTACTTGTTTTATCTCTTCAAGAGAAGTACTAAGTCTTTCGTTTACTTGCTCTTCAGTTTCCGTACCTCTAGTTGTAAGTCTATTTCTTAATTCTTCAAGCGAAGGAGGTAAAACAAATATAAGTACAGCTTCTGGGTACATTTCTTTTACTTGTCTAGCACCTTGCATTTCGATTTCTAAAATAACGTCACTACCTTCTTCTAAGTACTTCATTACAGGCCCTTTTGGTGTTCCATAGAAGTTACTATAAATTTGTGCGTATTCTAAAAACCCACCTTGTCCTATCATCTCGCTGAATTTTTCTTTTGTTAAGAAGAAATAACTTTCTCCATCTACTTCACCTTCTCTAGGAGCTCTAGTAGTAGCTGATACTGAAAGTTTAAACTCAGGATTTCTTTCTAATAGTTCTTTGCAGACAGTTCCCTTGCCTGCTCCTGATGGACCAGAAATAACTAATAATAATCCTTTTTTCTTAATCATTATTATATCTCCCTTTCTATTTTGCTATGTAAATACTATTCTATATTTTGAATTTGCTCTCTGATTTTTTCAAGCTCACTTTTAACTTCAACTACTAAGTTAGTGATATTTATATCAGAAGATTTAGATCCCATAGTATTTATTTCTCTGTTCATTTCTTGGATAAGAAAATCCATTTTTCTACCAACTGAATCATCTTTTACTACTGTATTTTTAAGTTGAGTTATATGAGAATTAAATCTAACTATTTCCTCAGTTATAGAACTTTTATCTGCATATATAGCTACTTCTTGTGCCATTCTATTTTCGTCTATTTCGTTTGGATTTTCTAATAGTTCTTTTATTCTTGTATTTAATTTATCTCTATAATCAGCAACTACTGTATCAGACAATCTTTCTATTTCATTTATATAACCAGATAATATATCACATCTTCGTAGAGTATCTTCTTCTAATTTTTTACCTTCTTGTTGTCTCATATCGACTAGTTTATTTAGAGCTATTTCTAAAGCTTCTTTGAACATAGCCCACATTTCATCTTCGTCTTCTTCTTTTTCCTCAGTTTTTATTATATCTGGAAATTTTGCAACATTCATAACAGATATATCATCTGCTAAAGTATATTTATCTCTAATAGTTTGCAATATATTTATATATTGGTCTGCTAAATTATCATCGAATTTTAAGTTTACATCCTCTGAGCCTATTAAGTCAAGCTTTACATATAAATCAACTCTACCTCTTTTTACAAAATCTTTTATAAAATTTCTAGCTTTATCTTCTAAAAAGTTGATTTTTCTTGGAAGACGCATATTTATATCACAATATCTATGGTTAATAGTTTTACATTCTACTAAAAATTGATAGTTGTCGTTTTTTACTTCTCCTCTTCCAAATCCGGTCATACTAATTGCCATATTATACCTCCAAGTTTCCTTCACATATTTTCACAGCTGGACCTGTCATATATGCAAATCCATCTTCTAAATCGATTTGTACACTTCCTCCTTCAGAAGTTACATTTACACTTTTTCCTACTTTTCCAAGATAGTTACTCACCATTACTGAGGCTGTCATTCCTGTTCCGCATCCAAATGTATATCCACATCCTCTTTCAAAAGTTTTTACTAATATATTTTTATCGTCTATTATTTGTACAAAATTTACATTAGTTTTTTGTGGAAACATCTCGTGATTTTCTATTTCTGCTCCATATTTACAAACTTCATCCATATTTAGCTCATCTACAAAAACAATTGTATGTGGAACGCCCATAAGTATTGATGAAACTGTATATTCTCTATCAAGTACGTTTATTTTTTGTTCTATAAATTTATCTATTTCTGTATTTACAGGAACATCTTTAGCTAAAAAGCTTCCTTTGCCCATATTTACTTTAATAGTTTGTATTTCGTTATCTTTTAAATTTAATTTAACTCTTTTAATGCCATCTAATGTATATACATCAAACTCGTCTTTTTCTATTATTTTATTATCATAAACAAATTTTACAAAACATCTAAGCCCATTGCCACACATAGCAGCTCTAGAACCATCAGAGTTATAATATACCATCTCAATATCTGCAATATCTGAGTTTTTTACTACTAATAGACCATCTGCCCCCACAGAAAATTTTCTATGACATGCACGTCTTGCATAATCTCCATAATCATTATTATCTATATTGTCTTCTCTTCCATCTATTGCAACAAAATCATTTCCTATTCCATGTAATTTCCAAAATCTCATTTTAATTCCCCTTTGATATTTTCTAACATATAATTATACCTTATTTTTATTTAAAAATAAATATTTAGGAAATTTTATCTAGTCCTTTGCCAATATTTACATATAACTTCTTATTTAATATATTCTTTTTTTAATAATTAAATCATCTTTGATAATATAAAATTAATAATAAAAATTTAAATATCCTATCTATATTTTTTTCCAATCATGCTACATAATAATCAATTTATTTATAATTTTTAGTATCTAAAGCTTTCATATAATTCCAAATTAAAGTATATATGCAGTTAGATTTTTTATCTTTATATCTATATTTATTTTATCTTATTTAAATAAATAAGTAAAACAAGTCTAGTAAATATCAATTCATATGTATATAATTATTATGTAAATAACATAATTAAAAAAGACTTAGATAATAATTATAGATTGAGATATATTGTAGTATAGAAAACTGAATATTATCTAACAATGAAAGGAGAAACTATGGCATTAGATGGTTTAGTTGTAAATTCAATCGCCCATGAATTAAATTCGAAATTAGTTGGCGGTAAAATAGATAGAGTTCATCAACCAGAAAATGATGAAATACTTCTTTATGTAAGAAATAACAGAGAAAACTTCAAAGTTGTTCTTAGTTCTAGTTCATCAAATCCTAGAGTTTATATAGCTAATAAATATAATAAAGAAAATCCTCTAAAAGCACCTATGTTTTGTATGTTGCTTAGAAAACATCTTCAAGGAGGTATAATAACTGATATAACTCAAGTTGGTTTTGAAAGAATTATAAAAATAAGTATTGAGTCTTATGATGAATTAAAAGATAAAAGTACTAAAAATATATATGTTGAAATAATGGGTAGACATAGTAATATAATTCTAACTCATGATAAAGATTCAACTATAATAGATTCAATAAAAAGAGTTCCGCCTAGTGTGAGTAGAGCACGTCAAATTCTACCTACTATGACTTATACTCTTCCTCCTGCACAAGATAAAATAGACCCTGTAAAAGGTTGTTCTATCAAATCTTTTATAAATACTTTAAGAGAATTTGATGGTCCTATTTCTAAAGCAATTTACAGCAAATTTTTAGGAATAAGTTCTACTGTTGCAAAAGAAATATGTTATAGATCAAATATAAAATTTGCTGCTAAAGGTGAAGACTTATCTAGAGATGAACTTGCTGACTTATACAGAACATTCTCAGATATATTTACTAAAGTTAAAAACAACGAATTTAATCCTTGTATGATAATAAATGAAAAAGTAGATAAAGTTGTAGACTTTAATTGTATTGATCTAACTTTCTATGAAGGATTTAAATTTATACATGATGAAAGTATCTCAAAAATAGTAGAAGACTACTACATCACAAAAGATTTTAAAGATAGAGTTCATCAAAAGACTTCTGACCTTAGAAAAAGTATATCTATAAAATTAGATAGACTTTATAATAAACAAAAGAAACAACAAAAAGAACTTAAACAAGCTGATAATGCTGATATATATAAAGTAAAAGGCGAACTTCTAACTGCATATATATATATGATACAAAAAGGTATGAAGAGCATAGAAGTGGATAACTTCTATGATGAAAACATGGCTAAGATGACAATTGAATTAAATGAAAACCTTACGCCATCAGAAAATACTCAAAAATACTTTAAAAAATACAACAAGCTAAAAACTGCTAAAAAAGAACTTACTGAGCAAATGGCTATAAGTAAAGACGAAATAGAATATTTAGAAAACGTCCTTTTAAGTATTGAAAACTGTGAAAATCTTGAAGATTTAGAAGATATAAAAGAAGAATTAATAAAACTTGGGTATGCGAGAGCACCTCGTAAATTTAAGGCTAAAAAGGAAATGGATTTAACTACTAAGCCGAATAAATTTATATCATCTGATGGATTTACAATTTTAGTAGGTAAAAACAACAAGCAAAACGACTACCTTACTTTAAGAATTGCAGATCCTGAAGATATATGGATGCATACAAAAAATATTCCAGGCTCTCATGTTATCATAAAATGTGCAGGAGTCGAGGTTCCGGATAATACATTGCTTGAAGGAGCTATGCTTGCAGCATACTTTAGTAAAGGACGTATGTCTTCACAAGTGCCTGTAGACTATACTATGAAAAAACATGTTAAAAAACCAAGCGGTTCAAAACCAGGAATGGTTATTTATGAAACAAATAACACTATATATGTAACACCAGAAGAAGAAATTGTATCAAAATTAAGAGAAGTTTAAAAAAAAGGAAACTCAGTTTATTTACTGTAGTTTCCTTTTTAATTATATACTTTAAGCTTCTATAATATCTTTTTTATTTTTAAAGCATAAACTTCCTAGATATATAAATGCCCCTCCTATTAACACTGTCATTATTATTGATGATAGTTGTGGCATTGTATAATTAACTGGTGTATCTAGTGGTATATGTAGATAATTTTCATTTAAGTATAATACACATACAGAAAATCCATTATTTAAGAAGTGCATAAATACACTAGTCCAAATTGATTTTGTTGCTAATGCAGAGTATGCAAATAATATTCCTAGCATTGCTGTTGGAACTATTCTTATAAAGTTTAGATGCATTATGCCAAATAATATTCCTACTATTATAATAGCCCAAATTTTTGACTTTTTACTTTTCCCTTTAAATGAGCTAAGTAAAAAACCTCTAAATAAAACTTCTTCACATATTGCAGGAATTAAAGCAACTACAACTAAACTTGCGATAAACGAATCCATCATAACACTGCTATTTACAGCTTGTAATACATCCGCCCCTTCTGGAAATAACGAAAGCAAGATTTGTGTCGTTATATTTATTATTAAATATCCACCAAACCATACTATAATACTTCCTAAAATATATCTTATTTTTATCATTCTTAAACTAAAAGTATTTTTTATATCTGCTTTTATATAAATTGCGTAAAGTACTGGTATTAATAAAATCATAACTTCAGTAGCTATAAGTCCTATAGTTCCCCAGTATAATTGCATAAAGCTACCTATATATATAAGGGCTATTAATGATATTGTATAAATCAATGCCCCATCTGTTATGCTAGGCTTTATGCCTTCCTTAAACTCTTTTCTGTTGCCTAAAAAAGAAAAAATTCTTCCATTAAATACTTTTTCCTCACAATTAAATTTTTTTGCAAAAATTACAATCGACAATGTAACAAATATAAATATTCCTATTAATATTAATAAAAGTACTCCTAATCTCAACAATACATAATTTAAATTATTAATAACAATCACTCCTCTCTTTTTATAATTATATACTATTTTTATATTACAATATTATTAAATATAGCTTAGGTAATGATTCTTTTTAATTAAAATTTATATTAGTAATTTTCTAAAAAATAAAGAAAACCTATTTCAGACTTATTATAAGATAAGTATTTTTTCTGAATTAGATTTTCTTTTTAATTTTATTTTAATAATTATAAGGTAGTATTCTACCACAAGCTATTTTTGCCCCAGAATTTCCAGAAGGTTGTGTTGTAAAATCGTCATAATTTTCGTGAAGTACTACTGATTTATTTATTATATCTGCTACAGTAAAATAAGAAGTGTATACAGATAATATTCCTATTCCATCACTTGCTAATATTGGAGGCAAATCCCCTGCATGAAATGGATGTTTCTCTTCTGATGGATTAAAATGGCTGCCTGTATTTGGGAAAGGATTATATTCTGTTCCTACTTGGCAGTCACCATTTTCATGGATATGAAATCCGTGAAATCTAGTTAGTTGACCATTTTTATTAGAATCTGGTATACCAGTTATATAAGCTTTTATATAAACCCCGCCTTCTAATTGATAAAAAAATACATTTCCGTCTATACAAGGTGCTAATTTCCCACCTCTTATTCTCGCATATGCTGCCGGTCTTTGTGGATCATAAGGTGCAAAAAGCTGATTTAAATTATATTGTTGACATGAGTTATCCATCTTTTCTCTCCTTTAAAACTTTTATATTTATTATATGTATAAGGTTTAAAAAGTTTCTTACTCATATTTTTCAATATATCTATTTTGTATAAGATTTTTCTTTGGCCTTTATGAAATTATATAAAACTTCATTTACTGGAACTTCTATATTGTGCTCTTTTGCTAGTTTAATAAGCGTCCCCGAAAAGTATTCAATTTCTGTTTTTCTTTTATTTTCAACATCTTGTAATAAAGATGTCTTGCCATCGCCGCTAAGTGTATTTATTACATCTTGAACACTCTGCCAATTTCTATCTCCTAAGTTTATATCACAAACTTGTGATACATTCATAACTTCTTTCATTGCTTTATCTACTAAAGTTAAAAGCTCTGGCGTATTCTTAATCACTCCATATGTAGCTGCTGATATAGCAGAAACTTGATTTAATCCTATATTTAGCATCCACTTTGTCCAAACTGTCTTTATCATATCTTCAAATACTTGATTGTTTATTTTTGCATCATTTAATAGATTTTTTACAGCAAGCACTCCCTCGCTCATTTCTTTATTATTCGCATCTCCAAATTGTATTATTGCGCTGTTTGTTTGAGTTATTTTATTTCCTATTTTTACAGCATCTATCTTTATAACAAGTCCATATAAAACTTGATTATCTTTAAAAGCATCTTGCAGTATATCTTTTGCAACTATACCATTTAATAATGGAAGTATTATAGTATTTTTATGTACTAAATCTTTTATATCTTCTATAGCACTTTGAAGTTGATAATTTTTTACACTTATTATTATTAAATCAAAAGTTATATCCTCATCTGAAGATACTACCTTTGGATAAAATTGTTCTCCATTTAAATATAGCCCTTCTTTTTCTAATCTTTCTTTTCTCTTTCCATTTGCTATAAAAGCGAAATTATAATCTAAAAGTTTATGTAGAGAATATGCATATACTCCTCCTATTGCACCTGCCCCTATTATAGCTACATTTTTAATTTGCATGTAGGCACCCCCTTTTATTTATATAATATTATTTTATCCTTATTATTTGCTGTAATCTACATTTTTTATTATTTCATTTAAATCAGCTTCTGATTTTATACTATTTAAATCTTTTATATTAACCTCATATGCATTATTTCCATCTGCTTTAAAAGAATAAATTTTTATATTGCTGAAATCATAATTTATTTTTTTAAGAGTTTTTACTATTTTATAAGCATCTTTTGAAAATTCATCTTTATTTTTATATGGAAATTTATCTTTTTTACTATTTTTTGCTTTTTTTTCATAAAAATCATATGTGTATCCAAGGTTTAAGGTTAAATCTATCGGTTCTTCTCCGCTATAAAAATCATTTACTTTATATTTATATTGTTTAATATTAATTGTTGGTTCTAATATCATATAATATCTTTTTATCCCTGTTTCTTTTTCGATATTATAAGATATATAATTATTAATCTCATCTTGCATATTAGTAATTGTATCTTGGTAATATCCATCTCCTATACTACGATCATAGTAGTAATCTAAATATGACTTAGTTTTATAATTACCGTCCCCAACTTGTGCAAAAAAACCTCCCCTTTTAAAATCAAACGAAATAGATTCTATTTCAAGTTTTCCATTATAATTTTTATCTATATAATCTTCAAATGCGTATTTTGCTTTTATATATTCAATTGGATTTCCAAAAAATCCGCTATAAAAATATATCGCAATTCCACTTAAAAAAACTGCTATAATTAATTTTATATATTTCATATTCTAACCTCACTAATTTGTTTTTAAATTTTTTATACTACTTGCTAAAAATAACCCTACAGCTGTCCACAATAAAATAAATATACTATTAAAAATTATATAATCTGATTTTTGTAAAATAATATTAAATAATATATTAAAAATAAGTGCTGTAGATATTATAAAAATATTTTCTTTATATAAAAGTCCAAGTAAAAAAGGTATTATTATAATCCATGGTATTGTGCTTAAAAATCCATTTCCTAATATACTTATTCCAACAGATACAGCCATTGAAAATATTATTAAAATATACTTTATTTTGTTTAAATAATTTTTAATAGAATCTAATGTATCTGTTTTTAAATTTTCGTATTCATCTTCTTTTAAATCAATATTTTTTTCATATTCTAAATTTACATCTTCTTTTAACTCGTTATAAATTTTTTTACAATTTTCACATTCTTCTAGATGCAACTCCATATCTTTTTTACTTTCTTCACTTAAAATATCTTCTATATAAAGTGGCATTAAATCTTCACTAATATTGCATTTTAATTTACTCATTTTATCACCTGCTTTTGCTATATTTTTTAATCTTTAAACCGTTTCACTATTTTTTTCTTTTCTCTAAAAAAATTAACTCTACAGTAATTCTCACTTTTACCCAAAATTTTTCCTATCTCCTTAAACGTTAAATCATTTATAAGCCTAAGTATCATTATCTGTCTTTGTGGCTCTTTTAGGCTGTTTATAACTTTTAATATCTCACGGTATTTATACATATCATCTTGTGTGAACTCCTCAACCTCATCAAAATCACTTTCATAAATCGATTGTGTTTTAGGATGTTTTTTTAAATATGTATAATATTGATTTTTTGATATAGATAATAACCATGTTTTTTCGCTACAATTGCCTTTAAAGTTTTTTATACTCTTTATACACTCCAAAAATGTTGTTTGCATAATATCTTTTGCAACTTCTTCATCAAAACTAAGTGAATAAATAAATCTATATACATCTTTGGAATATAAATCGTATAACTTTTCAATTTGCTTCATTTATCCCCCTATCTTTCTAGCTAGAAATTTGTGTTTCATATAGTAGTATAATAAAATATACATTTCGTTACATTATTTTTAAATTTTTTTCAAAATTTTTGAGTGAAAAATTATTTTTACAAGTATTGATATATGAAAAGGTAATTATCTTAAATTAATACTTGTATTAAAATGTATCTATAAAAATAAAATGGAGGTTTTTAAATGGAAAAATTTAAGGAGAGAAAAATCATCAAACTTTTAAAAAAATCTCCTGAAGACGGCATAAAAATGGCAATCGATGTTTATGGTCCTGCTATTAATACAATTTGTAAAAATATACTTATAAATTTAAATAGCGAAGACATAGAAGAGGCTATATCAGATACTTTTTTTAAGCTTTGGAAAAATATCTACAATTTTAACCATGAGAAAAATAAATCATTAAAAAGCTATATCTATGCAATTGCAAGAAACACTTGTTTCGACAAACTTAAAACATCTAACTCTAATACTTCTCTATTTGAGATAGAAGAAAATGATTTAGGTATAGATGTAGACATGGAAGATGAATACTCAAAATTACATAATAAGAAAATAATTAAAACTACATTAGATAATTTTAAAGAACCTGATAGATCGATTTTTATACTTAGATATTTTTACTTTGAAAAAGTAAAAGTAATTGCATCAAAATTAAATTTAAGCGAAAAGAAAGTTGAAAATATACTTTATCGAAGTAAAACAATTTTAAAAGAAGAGTTGATAAAGGGAGGGATTATTTATGAAAAAGATTGATAAATTATTAAATAATATAGATGAAGACAAATACCTAGATAATGAAAAACCACTTTGTGAAAATGAAAAAGAAAAGATTTTTAATATGACTATGGATAAAATTAAAAATTCATCCAATCAAAGTAAAAGCAAGAGCAAAATAATATCACTTAAAAAGACTGTAGCTATAATTTTAGCTTCTGTGCTTATGATTTCTACATTATCATTTGCTGCAGATTACTTTTCATTTGATGCTCAACTTGCTAATTTATTAAATATAAATAAAGAAAATGAATCTCTTATAAATGGCTCTGGTGCAAATATAAATAAGTCTGTAGAATCCAAAGGGCTAAGAATAACTGCTACCCAAGTCATCAGTGATAAAAACTCATTGTATATAATACTAAAGTTAAAAACAAAAGATGAATTTTCACATTCTTTAAAAACATTTAATGACTTTAATTTTGAAGTTAAATCAAATGGCGATTATAGACCTTCTTCTAGTGCGACATTTGAGTCTATAAAATCCGAAGATGACGATTCTCATACTTCTACACTTTTAATTACTATGGAAGAAGAAGATATAAACAATAGCGATATAAGACTTAGTTTTAAAGATTTTGGTTACTATCCTTATAATAAGAATAAAGATGAGTACGGCGATTTTGTAAATTTAATAAAAGGAAGTTGGACTTTAAAATTTAAATTAAATTGCAAAGATACATCAAAAACTTATGTAATCAATAAATCTTATAAAGTAGACAATAGAAGAATTCGCGTTAAAACAGTCACTTTATCACCTCTTTCTGTAAGAATTAAAAGCAATGGTAAATATAATTACTTTATAAGTAAAGTTACAATGAAAGATTCAACAGAATATTCTGGCGATGATTTCTTTATATCAAATACTTCATCTTATTCAACTATTGGAAGAGATTTATTTGGTCATTCTCAATCTTATGCAAGTTTTTCAAAGATTTTAAATCCTAAAGATATTAAAAGCATTACCATAAATGATGAAATAGAGGTAATGCTGCCTTAAAACAATATTTTGGTCTATAATATAAATAAATCTATGAAAGGATATAAAGTTTAAAACTTTAAATATATTATGGAATTTATTATTGCCAAGGAAATTTTATCAAAAATACAATATGATAATTCCCATTGGTTTGGGACTGACTACAATATGAATTTATATAGAGGTTGCTGTCATGGTTGCATATACTGTGACAGCAGAAGTAATTGTTATAATATAATCGACTTTGACAGAGTTAGAATAAAAAAAGACTGTATATCTATTTTAGAAAAGCAACTTAAATCAAAAAGACATAGTGGAGTTATTCAAATAGGAGCTATGTCAGATACATATAATCCATTTGAAAAGAAATACGAAGTAACAAGATCATCACTTAAATTAATCGATAAATACGGTTTTGGCGTAGCTATAGCGACAAAATCTGATTTAATTTTGAGAGATATCGATATACTAAAAAAAATAAATACTCACTCTCCCGTGATTGTAAAGTTTAGTATAACTTGTGGTAATGATAATTTAAGCAAAATAATCGAACCCAATGTATGTGTATCATCTAAGAGATT
This sequence comes from Clostridium sp. 2218st1_F5_2218SCRN_220325, assembly GCF_039062665.1. Classification (NCBI taxonomy): domain Bacteria; kingdom Bacillati; phylum Bacillota; class Clostridia; order Eubacteriales; family Clostridiaceae; genus Clostridium; species Clostridium sp. 2218st1_F5_2218SCRN_220325. Next base: position 97,801 of record NZ_JBCLNH010000008.1, read on the forward strand.
TGAGGCGATAAAAAAATTAAGAGAAGCAGGAATTTATACAGGCATACTTATGATGCCCATACTTCCATTTATAAACGATACTAAAGATAATATCGATAAAATAATAAATCAAGCTTATAAATCAGGTGCTAACTTTATTTATCCTATGTTCGGAGTTACCCTTAGAGCTAATCAACGATTTTATTATTATAAAAAACTAAGAGAAAATTTCCCAAATTTAGTATCTAAATATCAGAATTTATATGGCGATAAATATATATGTAACAGTCCAAACTATAAATCTTTACAACAATATTTTGAACAAAAATGCTCTGAGTTAGAAATAACTTATAAAATGGAGGAAATAATCTCAGAATATAAAAGTAAATTCCAAAGTGAGCAAATATCATTTGATTTATAATTTATAAAATCAAAATCCATATTTATATTTAAGAATTTTAAAAGGAGTATAAAAATAATTTTGTATTTTCATACTCCTTAAATTTTATATAAAGAATGGACAATCAAGGAGGCAGGTTACTGACGGATTATCCGCGTCTGGACTACCAACCAGAACTGTATTTTTATCTTTATAATTAAATCTTAATCTCTTTGGATTACTGTGTCAAACTAAGGTTATTTTTAACTTAGAAATATTGCTCTTTATTTAGTTTATCCAAAAAAAGAGTCGGCATAATTTGCCGACTCTTTTTATTATATTTGTTGAACAACTCTTTGTTTGTATACTTTCTTTTCTTTGGCTTCTTTTGCTGCTCGTATTCTTGCAAGTCTTTTTTCTCTAGAATCTTTAAATCCTTTAACTAATATAAACATTCCACACAAGAATACAAATAAGTAGAAACTTACCCCTCTACTAAGTAGCATAGCTTCATTTAATACTGTGACAGGGAATAATAATTTAAATAAAGTTAAGAATCCACTTTCACTAACCCCTACTGATCCTGGAAGAGGCAGTGCAGAAACTGATATAAATAATACAGCTTGAACTCCTATAAATACAAATATTGAGTACTCATTAAACCCAAATGAACGATAAATCCAATAAGGTATACTGTGTAGTGCAAATATTTGTATACATTTTGTTATAAAAGTTTTAACCATTATTCCTTTGTTTTTAACTATATACATAGCACACTCTTTATAGTCATCTATTACTGAGTCTACTTTTTCTTTTAATACATCTGCTTTTTTAAATCTACAGAATTTTAAAAATCCCACTATTACATTTAGTATTTTTTTAACACCTTCACTATAGAATAAAACTAATACTAATGCCATAAGCATAGCAAAGTTACATATAAGTCCTATAGTAAATAAAATCATAAGAGAATTAACTTTTCCAGCTAAAAGCGAACGTTGGCTTATAAATCCAATTATCGCGTACATTATAGTTACTGTTTGGAAAAATATAAATTCAACAAATAATACAAGTGTAGAGTGAGATATTTTTATATCATCTTTATACATTTGGTAAGCTTGCATCGGTTGCCCACCAGAAGCTGAAGGTGTAATTGAACTAAAGAAAAATCCTTGTACTGAATAATTAATACATTTTAGGAGATTTGTTTTACATCCTAAAGCACTAAGGTTTCTTCTAAAATTACTAGCTTCACATAATAAAAATACACACATACATGTAACTGCTGTTAATATATACATTATATTTACATTTGATATAGTTTTAGCCACTGCATTTAAATCCATATCTTTAAATACAAAGTAAAATGTAAATATTATTAATATCAAAAATAATCCCCCGTTTTTTAATATCTTAAAAAATAAATTTTTATAATCCTTCATAAATATACCTCCATATATCCTTACCCTTATATCCACTTTCTATTATTTATTATAAATAGACAATCATAAGATTTTCTTAATAAAAAACTTACAATTTTATGAAGATTTTAAATATCTCGTTTTAATTATTTATTTCTATATATAATATATCACTTCTCTCTATATTTTGAACTTACAATTAGCTTACAAATTTGTCATATAGTTCTATCTATTCATCTTAATATATTCAACATAAAGCTCTTATATCATTCTCCTCTATTATATTTAACAAAGGGGTTATGTGTTATTCATATATACAACAATATTTTACAATCATTGTACTAAGATAATAATACAATAATGCATTTTATTTGTCAACAAAAAACAGCTACCATTAAGTAGCTGTTAATTTGTATTTATTCTATTATTTTCAGATTTATAAACAATTTTCTAAAGTTATTGACAGTCTTTTCACTTAAAACTATATCTTTTGCTATTACTTTATCGTAAAATTCTTTTGCTGCCATAGTTTTGTTTTCTTCATATCTTACTGAAAGTTGATTTTTATCTTCTTGACTTATAAGAGTCTCTACAAATTCTGGATTTCTTATAAATTCTTTTTCTGCCATAGTTTTTTTGCAATTTATAAAAAATACTTCTTTATTCAATCGTAAGTTTAAATTTTCAATAAGCTTGTTGCACTCTATAACACCCGCTTTATCATAATCTAATACAACTTTATAATTGCATCCCCAACCAATTAATATAGATACTAGTGCATTTACATTGCCAGCTCCTACTGACGGCAAAATATAAGGCCTTTTCTCTTCTTGCACTTCTAAATAATCTAGCATAGCTGTAAAATACATATAGTCAGTAATTCCCTCTGTTACTATATTTAGCTTATCTAATCGAGGTCCTAAATTGTATTTTATATCTGCTCCAATTGCTTTTAAAAGAGGTGTCAATGTTTCTCTTTTTGAAGATGAGTTAAACTTATTGTCATACGCATTATTAAATATATGACTTATTCCATTTTCATCTTTTTCTATAGCTCTGACATTTATTATATCTTCTGTGTCTATCATATATGGAGAATGTGTTGTATAAACAACCTGACTTCCATTATTACATAGACTTTTTAATAATGTTAATAATTCTCTTTGAGCATTTACATGAAGATATACCCCTGGCTCATCTAATAAGTATATTATAGTTTTATTTTCTAAATCCTCGTATAAAAGTTCTATAAACAAGTTGAAAAGCCATTTAAGACCATTGCTTTCTTCTTCTAAATTAATTTGATTGTCATTTGTCTTTAGATATATTTTTAGACATTCATTATCAAAGTTGACTTTTATCTTTGTATCTATATTATTTTCAAAAAAATAATTGAATTGTTTTTGTATATTATACTTTACTTTTTCTTTAATACTACTTCTACACTTATTTCGCTCATTTTCATCTTTTGAATCTATAGAATTTATAAATTCATCTAATGGAGCTTTTGTAATGACCATAAATTTATATAAAAGCCCTTTTTTGCTTTTTATCGCTGATTTTATTTCTTCAACATTATATATACTTTGTAGTTCTTCCTCATTAGTTCTATAATAAAATACTGGAAGCACTTTGTATTTCTTTTTAATTTTACTCTTTATCGTCTCAATATGCCTTATAAGTGTGTAACATTCTTCATTATATCCTTCATAAGCCATGTCTTTTTGCTGCAAAATTAATACTTCTAGTATTTCATTTAAACTTTTTTTATATTTAGTCCAAATCCTACTGTCAATCTCTATTAATTTATCCAATTTATCATCTATACTTTCAATAAATTCTTTAGTCGTATATTGAGAGTAAATTTTAAAGTAGCTCAATAAATTATCTTCTAAATAATAAATTGCATTTTTTAGCTCATTATCCTGATCAAATAATAATGAAAATCCACCTTCAAACTCAATATCATCACTCGAATAAAACTTAAATATAGTTTTTGATTTCTTATTTTCTATTGAAAACTTTTTACATTCACTTTCCGTAAATTTTAATTCTAATGTTATAACTATACTCTTTTTTGTATATCTATTTTTTTTGCTAAAAAACTCCGTATTAATATAATGTGTAAATGACATATTGCCCAAAGCCTCTAAAATATTACTTTTCCCCGAATCATTTTTTCCTATTAGAGCTGTTATATTATCTTCTAAGAGTAAAGTATTTCTTTCGTCTCCTAAAGATTTATAATTGCTGATCACTACGCTTTTTATCTTCATCTAAATCTCTCCCAACAAAACCTAACATCTATAAGTAAATTATAATATTTATTTATGATAATTAGATGAAAATATCCACAAAAAAATCACAAATTATACAAGTTGTATAATTTGTGATTTTTAATTAGTACTATTTCTCGATTATTTACTTTCAGCTATTGCTGTCTCTACTTCTACTTCTTGGTCTTTAAACTCTGAATTGTTTAAAACTCTATTTAAAATAACCCCGACTATAGCAGCTAAGCTAAGTCCTGTTAAGCTTGAAGTTTGTGATAGTGGTATTCCGATTTCTATTCCTGCAAAAGTACTTAAGTATGAAGTTCCAAGACCTATTATAAGTACTATTGCCATTATTATCACATTTTTTATATTTCCTTCATAGCATTTGCTGTCTTTTATACTCTTAACCCCTACATAAGTTATCATAGAGAATAGGTATATACTTATTCCACCCATAACGGCTTGTGGTATACTTTGTAAAAAGCCTCCGAATTTACCTACACAAGATAATACTATTGCGAATACTGCTGTTAACTCTAAAACTCTTGGGTCGTAGTTTTTAGTTATTGCTAAAAGTGCAGTATTTTCACCGTAAGTAGTATTAGCAGGTCCACCTGCAAATCCTGCAAATATTGTTGCAAGTCCATCACCTAATAAAGTTCTATTAAGACCTGGATTTTCTATAAAGTTTTGTCCAACAACTGTTCCATTTGTAGTTATATCACCTATATGTTCCATAAATGTTGCAAGAACTACTGGTGCTATCATTAAAATTGCCTCTAAACTGAATTTTGGTAGTCTAAAGTTTGGTATTGCAAACCAACTAGCTTGACTTGCTGTTGTAATATCTACTTGTTTTAATATGAAGCTAAGTGCTAATCCTGTAAATACTGCTATTATTACACCAAATTGTTTTATGCTACCTTTTGCAAATTGATTTATTCCTATTGCTACTGCTAAAGTAATTATTGCAATTGGTAAATAAGTCATTGCCATATCTACTGCTGAAGGAATTAAGTTTAAACCTATAACTGCTATCATTGCACCTGTAACTTGTGGTGGGAAATATTTTTTTACTTTTTCCACACCTATGAATTTAACAATTAAAGACATTATGATATATAAACATCCTGCTACTATAATTCCTCCTTGTGCATAAGCTAAATCTCCGTTAAATGCATCTGAAACTTGATTTATTACACCTATAAAGGCAAAACTTGAACCTAAAAATACTGGTACTCTCCAGTCTGTACAAAAATGGAATATTAATGTTCCTATACCTGCGCAGAATATTGCCACTGATGGGTCAAATCCTGTTAATAGTGGAACTAATACTGTCGATCCAAACATCGCAAGTAAATGTTGAAGTGATAAAGCCGCTTTTCTCATATATATACCTCCAAATATTATATAAATTTAATTCCGTTTATTATTTCTCAAATTTTATTATTTTTATTATTCTTTTATTTTTACAGAATCTTCTCCGTCTATATCTAATAACTCAACAGAGATTATTTCTTGTTTTGATGTTGGTACATTTTTACCTACATAATCTGCTCTTATTGGTAACTCTCTGTGACCTCTATCTACTAATACTGCTAATTGTATAGCTTTTGGTCTTCCTAAGTCCATAATAGCATTTAGAGCTGATCTAACTGTTCTTCCTGTATATAAAACATCGTCTACTAAAACTACTATTTTGTCGTTTATGTCTACGTCTATATTTGTACCGTTTATTACAGGTTCATGTTGGATTTCTTTTAGGTCATCTCTGTATAATGTGATGTCCATTTCTCCAGTTGACACTTTGTGTCCTTCGATTTGCTCTATTCTTGTCGCAATTCTATTTGCTATAGGTACACCTCTAGTTTTTATACCGATTAAGATAACATCTTCAACACCTTTGTTCTTTTCTATTATCTCATGGCTTATTCTAGTTATAGCCCTAGCGATTGCTTTTTCATCCATTAATCTAGCTTTTTCTATCATGTCTGCCTCCTTTTCTTTAGTATTACCGTATAAATATGAGAATCTTTATTTCAACAAAAAAAACTTCCTGCACAAGACAGGAAGTTATACTTTCGCGCATCAAAAGTACATCTATGCCTTATGATCTCTCTGTATCAATTAAAGGTATATCTATATTTTTACGTTTATGTTAAATTTTAATTTTAATCGAGTTCTTTATTACTTAAATAACATTATATAATTTTAAGTTTATTATTTCAATAGTTATTTTATTTTATTAAGTATTTCCACGAAATAACTTGGCAATTCAGAGTTAAACTCGACGTATTGTTTAGTTGTTGGATGTATAAATCCTAATTTTCTTGCATGAAGTGTCTGACCACTACATTTTATTTTTGAATTTTTAGGTCCATATATAGGGTCCCCTAAAAGTGGATGCCCTATACTAGCTGCATGAACTCTTATTTGATGAGTTCTACCAGTCTCTAAACTAGCTTTCATGTGTGTAAAGTTATCATATCTTTGTATAACTTCAAAGTGAGTAACTGCTCTTTTTCCATCTTTTACGATTGCCATCTTAAGTCTATCTTTTGGGTTTCTTCCTATTGGTCTATCTACAGTTATTTTGTCTTGTTTTACAACTCCATGACATATAAATTCATATTCTCTAGTTATTGAATGGTCTTTTAGTTGTTCTGCTAGACAATTGTGTGAATTATTATTTTTAGCTATCATCAAAATTCCCGAAGTATCTTTATCAATCCTATGTACAATACCAGGTCTTATTACTCCATTTATAGATGATAAGTTGTCTTTGCAGTGATATAAGATTGCATTTACTAAAGTGTTTTCATAATTTCCCGGTGCAGGATGAACTACCATATCTTGCGGTTTATTTACTATTAGTAAGTCGTCATCTTCATATACTATATCTATCGGTATATTTTGTGGTACTATTTCTAAAAGTTTTGGTGCTGGTATTTCTATAACAACATGGTCGTCTTCTTTTACAGCATATTTTGCTTTTTCTATTTTATTATTTACTTTTACTTTTTTATCTTTTATTATCTTTTGAATATAGCTTCTAGACATATCTCCTAATTGTGAAGATAAATAAACATCTAGTCTATCTCCTTCTTCGTCTCCTAGAACTAAGAATTCTCTTATTTCATCTTGAATATTTTCTTTATTGTTCATATTTATTTCACTTTCTTTTTAATATTTATTGTATATTATTTAAATATACATCTAAATTTTATTTTTAATACTTATCTAGTTTATTGTTTTTTTGTATTTGAGTCAAATAATACTACATATATACAAAGTAATATTGTACCTACTACTATAAAACAATCTGCTAAATTGAAAACATAATTCCATATAAATACAAAATCAAAATAATCTACGACAAAATCTAATCTAACTCTATCTATTAAGTTCCCCAAAGCCCCTGCTATAATTAATACAATCGAGAACTTACATATCTTTGAATTTATTTTTTTAGAATGTAACATATAAAGTCCAGCAATAGATGCAATTAGTGCAACTACTACAAATATCATTTGATTATTCTCAAATAATCCAAATGCTGCCCCTCTATTTTCAACATAAGTCAAGTTAAATACATTTTCTATTACAGTAATAGCCCCTTTATATTTTAATTCATTTAAAGCCCAATTCTTTACAATTTGATCAATACCTATTAAAAGTATTATCATTAATTCATACATATCTGCCTCCTAAAAAAGTATTTTTCTACATTATACCTAAAAAATGCATTTTATAAAAGAGATGTCAGAATTTAATTATCCAACATCTCTTTTTATATTATTTTATATATTTAGTTTTATTTATCTATATGTTCCATCAATTGTGAAATAGTTACGAATTTATATCCTTTTTCTTTTAATTTTGGAATTACTATATCTAAAGCCTGTATTGTCTGAGATTTGTCGTTTCTAACAGTGTTGTAGTCGTGTAAAATTATTATATTTCCATTTTCGACTTTTTCATCTATAGTGCTCACTATTGTATTTACCCCTGGATTAGACCAATCTCTTACGTCTATATTAGACCATAGTATTATATTCATATTTTTAGATTTTACCACCTGACATAAGTCTCTACTTAGCGCTCTGTATGGTGGTCTAAATAATGTCGGATATTCTCCTGTTATTTCTTTTATTGCTTCTTGAGTTTTTGTAACTTCTGATTCAATTTCTGATTTTGTTTTTTTAGCTGCATTTATATGTGTGTATGTGTGGTTTCCTATTTCATGCCCCTCTTCTTTTTCTCTTTTAACTATTTGTTTATTGTATGGAACTTTTTCTCCTATTAAGAAAAACGTCGCTTTTACATCGTATTTTTTTAGGATATCTAAAACTTGTGGAGTAAATACTTCATCAGGACCATCGTCAAATGTAAGTGCAACAACTTTTTCAGATTTATTACCCTTTTTTATTATAATATCTTCATAGTCGTATTTATAACTATCTGCAGATACATCTTTATCATTGTCAGCTGAGCAAACTCCCGAAAATCCTGCTATAAATAAGATGATTACTAATGTGTAAAGGATTTTTTTCATTTTAGAACCTCTTTTCTTTCTATTTTCTATGACAATTTTTTATTCTTAAAAATTGATTTCATTTCTAGTTTGCCCATATTTTATTTTTCATTATATATTTTTATGATTTTTTATAAAATTTCAGTTTTAACAAAAAAAGGATGCCATTATATATGACATCCTTTTGATTTATATAGTTAATCTATTTAATTATTTAAGTTTAAAAGATTATTTTACAACTATGTTTATTAATTTTTTAGGTATAGCTATAACTTTAACTACAGTTTTGTCGCCTATAGATGCTTGTATTTTATCATTTTCTAAAGCTACTTTTTCCATTTCTTCTTTAGTCATGTTTGCACCTACGCTTAATTTAGCTCTAACTTTACCGTTTATTTGAACTACTACTTCTACTTCATCTTTAACTAAAGCAGATTCGTCAAATTGTGGCCAGTTTATATCAAATATACTTCCTTCTTTACCTATCATTTGCCATAATTCTTCACCTACATGTGGTGTAAATGGAGCAAGTATAGTTACTATAGTTTCGATACCTTCTTTGATTATTCCGTCATTTCTAGTATCTAATTCTTTGTATTTATACATTTCGTTTATTAACTCCATTAATGAAGCTATTGCTGTATTAAATCCAAATTTATGGCTTAAATCATCTGTAACTTTTTTAAGTGTTGAATGTATAGTAAATCTCATCGCTTTATCTTCTTTAGTTGCAACATTTACTTTTGCATCTGATTTAGCTATATCTTTTAATTCATCAACTAATCTATAAACTCTGTTTAAGAATCTGAAGCATCCTTCAACACCTTGTTCAGACCAGTCTAAGTCTCTTTCTGGTGGAGCTGCGAATAATACGAATAATCTAGCAGTATCAGCACCGTATTTGTCTATTATTTCAAGAGGTGATACTGTATTACCTTTAGATTTACTCATTTTGCTACCATCCATTAATACCATACCTTGAGTAAGTAAGTTTTTGAATGGTTCGTCAAAGTCTACCATGCCAACTCTCTTTAATGCTTTTACAAAGAATCTAGCGTAAAGTAAGTGCATTATAGCATGTTCTACACCACCGATATATTGATCAACTGGCATCCATTTGTTTACTACTTCTGAATCGAACATAGCTTCTTGGTTTTTGTTGTCTATATATCTTAAGAAATACCAAGATGAGTCAACGAATGTATCCATTGTATCTACATCTCTAGTCGCATGTTTACCACATTTTGGACAAGTAGTATTTACGAAAGTTTTTGAAGTTGTAAGTGGAGATTCACCTTTTCCAGTAAATTCAACATCTGTTGGAAGTAATACTGGTAAATCTTTTTTGTCAACTGGAACTATACCACATTCTTCACAGTAAACAACTGGTATTGGAACACCCCAATATCTTTGTCTTGATAATAACCAGTCTCTAAGTCTGTAGTTAACAGTCTTTTTACCTCTTCCTTCTTTAGCTAACTTTTCAGTTATTTTATCTTGAGCTTCTGTAGCATCCATTCCATTGAATTCTTCAGAATTTATCATTTTACCGTCTTCATCTATAACGTCTATTATTTCTATACCGTATTTTGTAGCAAATTCTTTATCTCTTTCGTCATGAGCTGGAACACCCATTATTGCACCAGTACCATAGTCCATTAATATATAGTTTGCTATCCATAGAGGAACTTTTCTTCCTGTTATAGGGTTTATTACGTGTTTTCCTATGAACATACCTTCTTTTTCTGTATCAGTAGAAGTTCTTTCTATTTCAGTTTGAGTATGCATTTTTTGTACGAATTTATCTACATCAGCTTCATATTCAGTACCAGCAACTAATTCTTTAACTAGTGGGTTTTCTGGAGCTAATGCCATGAAAGTTGTTCCATAAACTGTATCTGGTCTAGTCGTATAAACGATCATTTGGTCATCTGAACCATCTATATCGAATACTATTTCAGCACCATGAGATTTTCCTATCCAGTTTTTTTGCATTGTTTTAACTTTTTCTGGCCAACCTTCTAATTTGTCTAAGTCATTTAATAATTCTTCAGCAAATTCAGTTGTTTTGAAGTACCATTGTTCTAATTCTTTTTTAACTACTACAGCGTCACATCTTTCACATTGTCCACCAACAACTTGCTCATTTGCAAGAACTGTCTCACAAGATGGACACCAGTTTACGAAAGATTTTTTCTTATATGCAAGACCTGCTTCTAAGAATTTTAAGAATATTTCTTGTGTAAATTTGTAGTAATCTGGATTAGAAGTTGCTATTTCTCTTTCCCAGTCATAACTTAAACCTAATAATTTTAATTGGTTTTTCATGTCATCTATGTTTTCATAAGTCCATTTTGCTGGATGTATTCCGTGTTTTATAGCAGCATTTTCTGCTGGAAGACCGAATGAGTCCCATCCCATTGGATGTAGAACATTGTATCCTTCCATTTTTTTAAATCTCGCTACAACGTCACCTATTGAATAGTTTCTAACGTGACCCATATGTATTTTCCCTGATGGATAAGGGAACATCTCTAATGTGTAGTATAAAGGTTTTGATGTATCTCTTGTATCTGTTTTATATTGGTTTGTTTCTTCCCATTTTTGTTGCCATTTAGTTTCAACATCTTTAAACTTGTAAACGCTCATTATGTTACCTCCTAATTCTGATTTGTTTAATAAATATAATGTTTTTTATTTCCAAGTTATTTGTATAATAAAAAAATCCTCGCCCTAAACAAAATTTGTTTAGGGACGAGGATATATTCTTCGCGGTACCACCCTAATTAGCCTATAAAAAGACTCACTTAGATAGTCTTTAAGCCAACTACGGCCAAATAATTTAATACTAACAAGTTCGGAAATATTATTTAACTAATTCACACCTACCATTAGCTCTCTGAATAAATTCTATTACCTACTACTTTAGTTTATTTGATAAAATTTTCAGTTTATACACAAAATTTCAAATTTTTCGCTATAATTCAATATATTATCATTTTTAGTTTAATGTGTCAACATCTACGTATGGAGCATCTTTCCATAGTTTTTCTAAGTTGTAGAATTCTCTATTTTCTTCATCAAATACATGTACTATTATATCTGCATAATCAAGTAATATCCAAGTTTGTGTGTCGTATCCTTCCTTAGCTCTTGGTTCTATACCTTCTGCTGTGAATGCATCTTGTACACTATCAGCTATAGCTTTTACTTGTCTAGATGAAGAAGCTGTAGCTATTATAAAATAGTCACAAAGACTAGAAACTTTTCCTATATTAATTATCGATATATCTTGGCCTAATTTATCGTCAATTGCATCGTACGCAACTTTGACCATTTGTTCAACTGTCATTTAGTTACCTCACTTTCAAAAAAATTGTTTTTATATATATAATGTATAATTCATACATTATAAAACAACATATTCATCTATTATATCATATATTTAGACTTGAACCAACAAATTTAAATATTTTCTTGCATAAGATAATTCCTAGCGCTTACACTTCTTGGATGAATTAATTGATTGTTTTCTATTACAAATTTTATTGTGTTGTTTAATGAAGTAATCAATGCCTTATCTAGCTGTCCATTAAATGATAGCTTTCTAAGCTCGTCAACTCCTGGAAAATTACGACCTTCTTCTATCATATCTGCCATAAATATTATCTTTTCTAGTGTAGACATATTTTCTCTTCCTGTCGTGTGATATCTCACTGCATTTATTATATCCATATCTTGTATATTAAATACATCTTGAATTACAAAAGACCCTATAACACTATGAGATAGTGCTATCTTGTTTGTTTCTAGTGGGTCTAATTTTATGTTATATTTTTTTACATAAAAATCTACTTGATCTTTTGTAAAGTATTTTGCACAATCATGCACAAGCCCAGCTAAATAAGCTTTATCTTTATCATAGCTGTATATTTCGCTCAGTTTAACTGCACAATTTGCAACATTAATCGAATGTTGTAGTCTATTTGGTTTTAGCATTGTGCTTAATTTTTCTATTATTTTGTCTTTATCTATATTATGTATATCCAAATTATTCATCTCCAACCCCGTATAAGTTTTTCTCATATATGTATTTTTCTACATTTTCAGGGATTAAATACCTTACTGAATTACCTCTTTTTAATTGGTCTCTTATGTATGTAGAAGAAATATCTAAAGATGGAACATATACGCTTATTATGTTTGCATTATATTTTATTTCAAGTTTTTCAATTTGTTCTTGTGCTCTAAGCAGGCTTATTCCCGGCCTAGTAGCTGCTATAAATGTAGCTAATTTAAAGTTTTCTTCGACATCTTTCCACTCTTCTATATCACATATAGCATCTGCCCCTGTTATAAAGAAAAATTGTGCCCCCGGATAATTTTGTTTTAGATGTCTAAGTGTATCTACAGTATATGTTTTTCCCTTTTTCTCCATTTCAGTATTAAATGCTATAAAATCTTTATTTTTAGCAATTGATAATAATACCATATTATATCTATCGTATTTGTTAGTAATATTCCATAATTTATGTGGCGGGTCCCCAGATGGTATAAATATAATTTTGTCTAATTTATATTTACATCTTATAAATTCTGCAGTTGCCAAATGGGCATAATGTATTGGATCAAAAGTCCCTCCCAAAACCCCTACTCTTAGTCCCTCGCAATCTCTTTCAAAATCTGCTATCTTATCGTTATTATAAAATTTAGATTCGATAACTAAATCGTAAATACTCATCAATACTCTCCTTTTTTTACAAATATAATAGTATTATATCATTTTTAATTATGTCGGGTACAAAAATCTTTATTATCTTACTATTTCATAAATTATTATTTAAAATGATTGTTTTTTGTCAATAATCTTCTGTAGTATAATATAAATATTAACAAAAATTAAGGAGAATAAACATGGGAATTATAACAAAAATAGAATCTCAGAAAAAAAGAGATGATAGAGTTAATATATATGTTGATGAAAAATTCTTTATGGCAATTTATAAAGAACTTGTATTTACTTTTAATTTAAAAAAAGGACAAGAAATCGACCCTAATAATTTAAAAAGTATACTAGACAATGAAATGTATATGAAAGCTAAAAATAAAGCATTATCAATACTTTCAAAGGCAAGTCAATCAGAAAAACAAATAAGACAAAAACTATCTTCAGATTACGAAGAAGATACTATAGATATGGTTATTGAATTTTTACAAAAATACAAATTTGTAGACGATGAAGATTTAGCAAGTCGAATAGTAAATACTAATGTCAATTTAAACAAATACGGAAAAAATAAAATAAAACAAAATTTATACAACAAAGGTATAGATAAAAATATTATTGAAAATGCAATAGATGAAATAGATATAGATAAAGAATTTGAAAATGCTCTTTATCTAGGTAAAAAAAGATACGATAGATTAAAAAATGAAGATCCAAGAAAAGCATATCAAAAAATAGGCAATCATTTGGCTTATAAAGGTTTTAATTATGATATAATAAAAAAAGTATTAAACAAATTATTTAATGATGTTGATGAGTATTCTTGTTAATTATATTTGGAGGTAAGGTATGGCAAAGATAGCTATTGCAATATTTTGTGTAATTCTTGGTTGTTACAATATTAGAAATTTATATAAACAAGATAGAATGAAATAAAAACATTTTTATTTCAAAATTCAAAAAGGAGGTATTTACCTCCTTTTTAAATTCTCACATAAATAATTCTATTTTTTAAACTGTAAATAAGTATAACCTTTCTTAAGGTATTTTAAATCGTTTTATTTAATATATCTTTTTAATGCTTTAGCAACTGGAACTCCAATTACTAATCCAACTACTATTTGAGTTATATTTCCCGGTATTGACATAACTGGAGATACCCAGTTTCCATATAAAACACCTTCTGTTATATAATATCCTATTATCATCCAAACTCCTGATACTAATATTCCTGCAATATTTACAAGCATATTATCGCCGTTTCTTCCATTAGACCAAGCTATTTTTCCTATTATATATCCCATAATTCCTCTTACTACAAATGTAAATGGAGCCCACATTGCCCATTCTGATAATAAATCAAATAGACCCATTCCAAATGCCCCTGCTGCTGCTCCTTTTTTAGGTCCAAAAACTATTGCTGAAATAAACAACATTGTATTTCCCAGATGAACTAATCCTCCAGATGCCGCTATTGGAAGTCTTATATTTATAAATCTCGTCGCTATATAAACTAGCGCAACTAAAAGCGCCGTTTCTACTAAGTCTTTAGTATTGACTTTTGTTTGTTCTACTTGTTGCATTTTCCTCTCCCCTTTATATATATTTTAAATTTATTTTCTATGCATTATAATATTTATTAAATAAATCTACTAAATTTTTATCTGTTTTAAATCCTAAGTCTTTAAGGCCTAAATCTACATAATTAAGAATAGGTACTATAGCTTCGTATTTTGCATTTTCTCCCATATGCCCAATTCTAAGTATTTTACCAGTATATTTAGCTAATGAAGTCGTCATGACTACATTATATTTTTCTAGTAGATGTTTTACTAAGTTTCCTGCACCAATTTCTTCTTCAATATCAACTACTGTTACAGTATTTGAATATCCATCTTCTAAAAATAAATTAAGTCCATATTCTTTTACTGCATTTCTTGTCGCATTTGCTATTTTAAAATGTCTATTTTGAACATTTTCAATGCCTTCTTCTAATATATTGTCTAATGCTACATCAAGCCCCATAATATCGCTTATTGGCATTGTATATGGGAACCATTTATCTCTATAATAATTTTCCCATATTGTTAAGTTACAATAAAATCCTACAATAGGTGTTTTTCTACTTTTCATAGATTTTTTAGCATCTTCACTAACTGACAGAATTGTAAGACCTGTTGGAGCTGAAATAGCCTTTTGTGACCCACCACAAACTATATCTAGTTGCCAGTTGTCTACTTCGATATTTTCTCCAACCATAGCGGCAACTGAATCTACAACTGTAAGTATGTTGTATTTTTTAAGTAATGGTCCTATTTTTGATAAATCATTTAAAACTCCTGTAGGAGTATCACAATGTACTACTGTTGCGTATTTAAAATCGTGATCTTTTTCTAAGAACTGTTCTAATTTTTCTACATCAATAGCTTTATGATAATCATCAGAGAAATAAACTACTTCTCCTCCATACATTTTTACAAAATCGTCAAATCCTTTTCCAAAAATACCATTATCAATTACTAAAACTCTATCTCCGCTTTCTGTAAGTGATGCACACGCTGCTTCTAATCCTAAAATACCTTCTCCACTTAAAATATAAACATCGTTTTGTGTTTTTAAGATTTTCGCCATTTTGTCACATGTATTTTTATAAAACTCACAGAAATCTACGTCTACATCAGGATTAGTAGTCTTTTCTGCTCTTTTTAATCTTACATTTTCTCTAACTTCTGATGGCCCTGGTGTGTAAACTGTTTTGTTATTCATTTTCTCCATTTTGTCCCCCTATTTTTAATGTATAAATTTGTATTGTATTATTAATTATAATAAAAATTATATAATTTTTAACAATCATATAAGCATATTATATATTATATGGCCTTTATTTCAATACAGTTTAGTATAAATTAGTAATTGTATGGGTGCAATTAAAAACTGATTTCCTACAAATAAAATAGAAAATCAGTTTTTGTATTAAAATCTTTTTAATTGATCTTTTTTAAAAGTCCACTCAGGTGTATTTAAAGTATCTCCAAAATCTAAGCTATACCATGGACTTAAATTTTTGTCGTTTGGATTTATAAGAAGTTGTGTTTGTTGTGCTGGCATATAACTTTGTGCTAGCATAAATACTTTTTCTCCTGTAGATTTATTTTGCGCCATATCTACTACTATTACACAATGACCTGGAGAACCTCCCTTTATAAATACATCTCCTATTTGCATATCATTTATATCTACACTTTTTAATTCTTTTTCTAAAGATAATGTAGAGCTATATGCAAAAACTAAATCCATATAATTTCTAAAAGTCGAATATGAATTATCAGGTTGTGCACCTTTATAATATGAACACGAATTTTCACCGACATTTATTCTATACCCCATTCTCCACTTACTGTATTCAGCCTTAAATCCATTTACAAACTCAAAACTTATTTCATCATATCTTTCGTTTTGATATAAATATTCAGCCCTCAAAAGCATCACAGCATCTGCACATTGATGTAAATCTCTATCTCCTATATCTACATCGAAAACACTATCGTATACATTTTCTTTATTTTTTGTTTTTCCGTTATAATACTTTACCTTCTCGCCGTATTTTTCTAATTTGCTATTTCTTAAAAATTCCCCAAAATTATTTTCTTCTACGCTTATCCTTTCATATCCCTTAGGTACGTCATACCTCTCTTTTATTGTATTTTTCTCCTTATTTACTAAAATCGTTTCAGTTTTGCCTACTGTATTGATTTTAGAAGTTGTACTACTTTTATTTATTTCACTACTACACCCACAACATATAAATAAAGTAGCACACAAAATAAATCCCAAAGCATTTCTTTTTTGCATAATACTCCCCTTTCTATTTACTAATACTATACTAAATGGTTAAAATATATATAATATTAATATTACAATAGATTTTACTATTTATTTTTACATATTATATAAAATTTCTTAAATATTTTTTAAGAAATACCTCTAAATACTAATTTAAAAGGAGATTTAAATGATTGATTTAACTTTACTAGGATGTGGTGGCAATGTTCCTATGCCTAATAGATTTCTATCTTCCCTTTTTATAAATTATAAGGGTAGTAAAATACTTATAGATTGTGGTGAAGGTACACAAGTTGCTATGAAAAAATACAATTGTGGATTTAAAAATATAGATTTAATACTTATAACTCATTTACATGGAGACCATATAATAGGATTAATTGGTCTTTTACAGACAATGGGTAATAGCGGGAAAACAGACGATTTAACTATAGTAGGGCCAATCGGCATAATAGATGCTATGAAGGCTATAAAAGTCTTGGTTGAATATCTTCCATATAAAGTTAATATAATTGAAAACCCAAAACAAACATTTTCTTTAGAACATGATATTTTAAAAGATATAGATATATCTACAATAAATTTAGACCACTCTACTGAATGTATCGGATATAGCTTGTATTTTAAAAGAAAACCTAAGTTTGATAGAGAAAAAGCAATTTTGAACCAAGTTCCTCAAAATCTATGGAAAAAACTCCAAGAAAACTCTTCAGCAATTTATAAAGATAAGACATATTATGCTGATATGGTGTTAGGTGAAAATCGTAGGGGAATAAAACTTAGTTTTATAACTGATACTAGACCTACTTTTGAAATACCAGAGTTTATATATGAGAGCGATTTATTTATATGTGAAGGTATGTATGGAGATGATTTAGATATATCAAAAGCCGTCAAAAACAAACATATGACTTTTAGAGAGTCTGCTAGTCTTGCAAATGCCGGAAATGTAGATAAATTACTACTAACTCATTTTAGTCCATCTATTGAAAATCCAAAAGACTTTATCCAAAACGCCACTAATCTTTTTGAAGATACTATTATTGGAGAAGACGGATTAACTTTAAAATTATCTTATACGGATTGATTTGATTGTAATTTTAAAAATTTATTTTATTTTTATAATTTATAGAGGAATTTAGATTTACATATCGAATTTTATAAGTATCCTTTACTATTTTGAAATTCATCTTAAAAAAAGAATTGCCAGTTTAAATTTTAGCAATTCTTTTTTTTATTTATATTCAAGTTTTTATTTAAATAAATATTTTTATATTATATAAGTCAATTATCTTCTTGATCTTTTAGTTGGTCTACCTTTTTTAGTAGTACCTTCTTCTTGAACTTTTTTCTTAGCTACTTGACCTGGGAATAATATTTTAGGCTCTTCTAAATTTTTTCTGTATATTGTAAATTTAAAACCTATAGCTTGAACGTATTCTGCTCTTAATGCATTACATATTGCATTTGCAGTTTCTT
Organism: Clostridium sp. 2218st1_F5_2218SCRN_220325; assembly: GCF_039062665.1. NCBI lineage: Bacteria > Bacillati > Bacillota > Clostridia > Eubacteriales > Clostridiaceae > Clostridium > Clostridium sp. 2218st1_F5_2218SCRN_220325. The sequence goes on from NZ_JBCLNH010000008.1 coordinate 116,438, forward strand.
TTGCGTCAAGTCCCGCAGTTTCAAGTATATTAACTTTAACTAGTTCTCTAGAATCTAGCATATTATCTAATTGTTCTAAGAATCTCTCATTTACACCATCTTTACCTATTTGAGTTATAGGTTTCATAGTGTTAGCAAGAGATCTTAAGTAAGCTCTTTGTTTACTATTTAGCATGTCTTCCTCCTAATTTGTATTTAAATTCTAGTGATAGAATTCAAATTCTATTTCGTATATCTTAACTGTATCTCCGTCTTCTATGCCCATTTCTCTAAGTTTATCGAATACACCTTCATTTTCCATAGTTTTTTGGAAGAATTGGATAGATTCCATATCCTCAAAGTCAACAGAGTACATGATTCTTCTAAGTTTTTTACCAGTTACTACATAAGTTCCATCTTCATCTATTTCAACACTTAATCCTTCTTCAACAGTGTTGTCAAGTTCTGGTCTGTAGTATTCTTCTTCTGATACTAATTCTATATCTTCTACTTCTTGAAGTAATTGTGATGTATAAGCTATAACTTCGTCTACACCATCTCTAGTTGCAGCAGACATTTTGAATACTTTGTATCCTCTATCTTCTAAAGTCTTTTTAAAGTTTTCATAAACTGACTCATCAAATAATAAATCAGCTTTGTTTGCCACTACTATTTGAGGTCTAGTAGATAATTTATCGTTGTATAATTTTAATTCATCGTTTATTTTATCGAAATCTTCTATTGGGTCTCTTCCCTCAATTCCTGATATATCGACGATATGGATTAATACTTTTGTTCTTTCTACGTGTCTTAAGAAGTCGTGTCCAAGACCAACACCTTCTGCAGCACCTTCTATAAGTCCTGGTATATCTGCAAGAACGAAACTATCTCCAAAGTTAGTTTTAACAACACCTAAGTTTGGTGTTAAAGTTGTGAAGTGGTAGTTAGCTATTTTTGGTCTAGCTTTAGTTACCACTGATAAGAATGTTGATTTACCTACGTTAGGGAATCCTAAAAGACCTACATCAGCGATCATTTTAAGCTCTAGTATTACCCATCTTTCTTCTCCATCTGTTCCAGATTTAGCAAAACTAGGTGCTTGTCTTACAGCATTTGCAAAGTGTTGGTTTCCTTTTCCGCCTCTACCACCTTTTGCAACTACTGCTTCATCGCCTTCATTTTTTAAGTCAGCTATTATTAAATTAGTAGCTTCGTCTCTTATTATTGTTCCTGGTGGAACTTTTAATACTAAATCTTCACCGTTTTTTCCTGCTTGTCTTTTTTTGCTTCCGTCAGCTCCTGGCTCACCTACATATTTCTTTTTGTATTTGAAATCCATTAAAGTTCTAAGACCTGTATCTACTTTGAAGATTATACTAGCTCCACGACCACCGTCTCCACCGTCTGGGCCTCCTGCTGGAACATATTTTTCTCTTCTGAATGATACAGAACCATTTCCGCCGTTTCCTGCTTTTACGAATATTCTAGCCTTATCTATAAACAAGTCTTTCACCTCCCAAGTAATATTTTTATTGTTTCCATTTTTAAGGTATATATTATTGTTGAAAAAATCTTTGTTTCAGATAGTTGTATGTATATTTCCTATATATTATAAAACAAAAAGGAGTGTAGATACACTCCTTTTCTTTTATAATTATTCAGCAACTTCTACTACTGGATATATACTTACTTTTTTTCTTTTTTTGTCGTATCTTTCGAACTTAACAGTACCGTCTATTAATGCGAATAAAGTGTCATCTCCACCTTTACCTACATTAGTACCTGGATGTATCTTAGTTCCTCTTTGTCTTACTATTATACTACCAGCAGTAACTACTTGTCCGTCATATCTTTTAACACCTAATCTTTTTGATATAGAATCTCTACCATTTTTAGAAGACCCTACCCCTTTTTTAGATGCTAATAATTGTAAGTTCATGTTTAACATTTGGAGTCACCCCCTACTTTTTTAAGATTTTTATATTTTTCGGATATTGTCCTTTTATCATTTCCATTGTTAACTTAAAGTGTTCAAATAATAAATCAGTTTTATCATTTAAACAATCTTCTTTTACTATGCATTCAATCATTCCTTCTTGTCCTATTTCAGACTCAAATTCGACTTTTGCTAGTAAATTCAATGAGTTGTCCACACCTATTGCGTTAGATGTAACGGCTGAACAAACTATATCGTAGCCATATTCGGCATACTCAGCATGTCCTTTTAGTGTGAATCCTTTTAATCTGAAATCATCTGTGTAATGATATTTAATCTTTATCATATTACACTCCAATTACTAAGCGTTTATAGATTCTATAACTAACTTAGTGTATGGTTGACGATGTCCTTGTTTTCTTCTGTAGTCTTTTTTAGCTTTGTATTTGTAAACTATTACTTTCTTAGCTTTTCCTTGAGCTACAACTTTAGCAGTTACAGTAGCACCTTCTACAACTGGAGATCCAACAGTTAATCCGTTTTCACCAGCAACAGCTAATACTTGATCTAAAGTTACAACATCACCTTCGTTAGCTTCTAATTTTTCTACGAATAATACATCACCTTGAGCAACTTTGTATTGCTTTCCACCTGTTTTAACTATAGCGTACATTCATATACACCTCCTCGGTCTCAAACTCGCCATTAAGGTACTTTCTTTCGAAAGTTTTTACCTTGTCTGTGCGGCATTACAGTTATTAATAATACATTGTTTTTGATTAAAAGTCAATATTATTTATAAATAATTTTTTCGCCTTTTTGATTTATACTTTCTGTTTTTGTAATTTCAATACTTATCTCGTATTTTTTTTCTAGTTTTTTTAGAGAATCGCTGTATTTTTCAATCATTTTATTGTAAATATATGGTGATATTTCCAATAAAATATTATTATAGTTCGTATGTTCTTTCATTCTTATAATGTCTTTTTCTAAATCATCTAATATGTAGTTAATTGATTTTTGACTAAATTCACTTTTACAATTTTCACATGTGCTTAGATAGTAAGAATCTATAGAGTCTTTTTCTCGCATTCTAGCGATTTCAACAAGACCTAATCTAGTTATACCTAGGACCTCGCTTTTTCTTTTGTCTCTACTTAGACATTCTTCTAATTTTTTAATTAAGTTTTCTTTATATTTTTTCTTTTGTAAATCTATAAAGTCTACTATTATAATACCGCCAATATCTCTAATCTTTAGTTGCCTTGCAATTTCTTCGCAGGCTTCTAAATTAGTTTTATACATAGTTTCTTCTCTCGAGATATTTCCTGTAAATTTTCCTGTATTAACGTCGATTACAGTCAATGCCTCTGTTTTTTCTATTATTAAATAGCCTCCACTTTTAAGCCATACTTTTTTGCTTAAAGCTCTTTCTATTTCTTTTGAGACTTTGTATAAATCAAATATATCTTTATTTTGCTCTAAAATTAGTTTATCTACATAACTTTTATCTATGTTACTTAATAAAGTTTTAATTTCTGTATATTTATCTTTATCATTAAAGATAATATTATCTATTTCGTCATTAATATTATCTTTAATGTATTTTGTGTCTAGGTCTAATTCTTTATATAGTAGTTTAGGACCCATACCTAATTTAAATTCTTTAGATATATTTTTATATCTATTTATAAGCATTTCAAAATCTTCTTTTAATTTATCTATATCACAGCCTACAGCTTCTGTTCTAATTATTATGCCCAGATTGTCTTTGTTTAATGATTTTACTAATTTTTTTAGTCTAAATCTTTCTTTTTCTTCAGATATTTTATTTGATATTGTAATTCTATCATTTGATGGTATTAAAACTAAATACCTCCCAGATATACTTATCTCTTGTGTAAGTCTTGGTGCCTTAGTTCCAACAGCTTCTTTGTTGATTTGAACGAGAACTTCCATACCATTTTTTATATCGTCAGAAGATTTAATAGGTAAATATGCCATCTTTTCAAAACCTATATCTACAAAAGCCGCCTCTATACCTGGCTTGATATTTTTTACTATACCTCTGTAAATATTTGATTTTGTCTTTTTATGTATATTATCTTCTATTAATAGTTCTATTAGCTTATTATCCTGCATAACTGCAGTCTGTGTAGATGAAATTAATGATTGTACTATAATTTGTTTCATTTTATTATCTCTATAAATTAAAGTGGAGTCACTAATTGACCATCTTCCATAGCATATAAATCACGTCTTAAAACACTAACTTCTCTTGGATCTATTTCTAAATCAAGCATATTTAATATTTGTGGTATTAAGATATTTATATTTAAATTAGCTTTTGATCCTGTAGCTATAGTAGACTCAAAAGTTACTTTTTTGTCGTCTAAGCTTACTAAATCAAAGTTTTTGATTAAAGGTCTTATATCGACTTCTACTTTTCTACCTTTTTTATTTGTCTTAGTTACTATTATCTCTTCACTTTTTACGAAGTTTAACACTCTTGATTTAACAAATTCTTTGCTTAAAGGAGTGTCTAAGTCTATATTGAATATATATTCTCCATAAACTATTACTGATGATAATGAAGGAGTTTTTGGGTCTATTTCTTGACCTTTTATAAATTTAATTCCCTCTGGTAATTGATTGTTTATTCTCTCTAAAAATTCGTCTACTTCTATATCGTCTTCGATTTCTATATCAACATATTCACCTTGACTCTCTACTCCTAGAGCTAATGCATTACCATAACTCATTTTAGGATGAGGATTGAATCCTTCAGAATAACTTAAGTTTATTTTTGCTCTTCTGAATGCTCTTTGTAGAAGTCTTTGTAAATCAAGATGAGATATAAATATCATCTCATCTTCTTTTTTGTATTTAACTCTTATTAATTTACTCATACTTAACATAACCCCTTTCCAATTTCGTGTGCATTTATTCCACAACCATTACATCTGTGTCTACAGTCTACAGTTATTTTTTCAGCTCTAGCTATTTCATTTTCTCTAACTAAGAACTTTTTACTAACACCTACGTCTATATGGTCCCAAGGGAATACTTCGTCGTAAGATCTTTCTCTATTAGCATAGAATGCTATATCTAAATTATTTTTTTCCATAGCTTCTTTGTATATATCTAGTTTGAAGTGTTCACTCCATCCATCGAATTTTGCACCCATTTTGTATGCATCTAATAGTACTTTTCCTAGTCTTCTGTCTCCTCTTGCAAATACTGCTTCCATTAAACTTGTTTTTGAGTCATGGTAGTTGTATTTTATATCTTTATTTTTTAGAGCTTTAACTAAATAACGTTGTTTATCTAAAACTTCTTCAGTTGTATCTTGTCCATGCCATTGGAATGGTGTAAATGGTTTTGGTACAAATGTAGATGTACTTACTGTAACTGAGAATTTCTTTTTAAGTTTTCCATCGTGTACATTTCTATAAGTGTCTATAACATCGTATGCTAAATCTCTTATACCATCTAAGTCATCGTATCTTTCAGTTGGAAGACCTATCATGAAGTATAATTTAACACTGTTCCATCCCATTTCGAATGCTTTTTTAGTTGTATTTTTAAGGTCGTCTTCTGTTACACCTTTGTTTATAACATCTCTAAGTCTTTGAGTACCAGCTTCTGGTGCAAATGTAAGACCAGATTTTCTAACTTGTTGTATTTTTTCTGCTATTTCCATAGAGAAGTTGTCAAGTCTAAGTGATGGTAGAGATATACCTATATTTTCTGGTGTAAATTCATCAACTAAGAAATCCGTTAATTCTGGTAGATTAGTGTAGTCACTTGTACTTAGTGATGATAATGATATTTCGTCATATCCTGTATTGTCTACTAATTCTCTTACTGATTTAGTTAATGTATCTAAGCTTTTTTCTCTTATTGGTCTGTATATCATACCTGCTTGGCAGAATCTACATCCTCTTGTACATCCTCTAAATAATTCTAATACAACTCTATCGTGAACTATTTCTATATAAGGAACTATTAATTTTTCTGGATAATATACTTCATCCATATTTCTTATTATTCTTTTACGAACTTTTTCGTTTACGCCTTCTCTATTTGGTTTAACAGATTTTACTGTTTGGTCTTCGTTGTATTCTACATCGTAGAAACTTGGAACGTAAACACCTTCTATTTTTGCTACTCTAGCTAAGAAATCTTCTCTTGTAGTTTTATTTTTCTTCCACTCTTTATATTCAGCAACAACTTCTAAGTTTACTTCTTCACCTTCACCTAGTATCGCTATATCTATGAAGTCTGCAAGTGGCTCACAGTTATATGCACATGAACCTCCAACCATTATGAATGGATCGTCTAATTCTCTATCTTCTCTTTTTAGAGGTATTCCTGCTAAATCCATCATATTTAATATATTTGAATATGAAAGCTCGTATTGAAGAGTAAATGCAACAAAATCAAAGTTTCTTATAGATTCTCTTGATTCTAATGCAAATAGAGGTATATTATTTTCTCTCATTATTTGTTCCATATCTAATGCCGGAGCATAAACTCTCTCACAGAACACATCTTCATCTTTATTTATTACTCTATATAGTATTTGACTTCCTAAGTGACTCATACCTACTTCGTATAAATCTGGGAAGCAGTGTGCGTATCTTATTAAATCTTTATTTGTAGTATCTTTATGGATTGAATTTATTTCATTTCCTAGATATCTAGCTGGTTTTTCTACTTTTTTAAGTATCTTTTTAAAATTATGTTTATCCATCTATTACTTAATCCTCCATGTTCTCTATATTACAGTCAATTATTTTTATTTTAGTTTATATTAAAAATAACACGAATTTTATTATACACTATAAAATATTATGTTCAAAGGTTTTTATTTATAAATAAATCCATTATTGTATATAATTAAAATAAATTATTATGTATTAATTTCTATAAACTTAAATTTAAAGCTTTATATTATATTTATAACCAATTTTAAAGATTACTATTTAATAAATAAGTAGAATTTGTATATTTATACTTATATTATATTCTCTTTTAAACTTTATACTTATAAAAAACGTTTTTTAGAGTATACTAT